>JALRCC010000199.1 GCA_023257495.1 Rugosibacter sp.
TCGTTCCTTCAGTGAATCAATCTTCCCATCAGACATCTCAATAGAAAAATCGTTCACACCTTGTTCAGTGTTTCCTTAAAAGATAGGCTTAAAGGGGTAACTTAAAAGGCGCGCTTAAAAGGTGCGCTTAAAAGGTCTTAGCGTTTTTTAACCACGACAAATCCACGCGTGTGTCCTGCGGATTTATCCAGTGTATTCATCGCTGCCCACAGTGCCTCTGCCGAGGCCCAGACGGGCGGGTATTTGTAAGCTGCCACATCCAGAATGAGAAACCGGTCGCTGGCTGCGTTGTAGGCGGCCAGTGGCGAGATGTGACCCGATTCCTTCTGGCCCATCGCGCCACGTTGATAATTCACCAGAATAAAGTCGCCCGGCGTTTTGAGATTTTCTCGCGCTTGCTGGCGAAAGGCATCGAGCGTCGTATCCGAAGCGTAGGTCAGTGTGGCCTCCACGCCATGGGCTTTGAACAGATCCCGCAATTGCGCGAGACTCATGCCGCTGAATGAAACATCAAACTCACTGCGCACCTGGCGCGCGGCGGCATCGAAAAAAGTGGATTGGGTGACTGAATTTTTGGCCGAACTGATCGCAGGATTCAATGCATTCAGCACCACCACAGAACTTGCCACACCGCAAAAAGCCGGCCGCTCTTGCGCCTCAAAATGAGCGATGAGCGGATCGTAATCTGCGGTGTATTGGCTACTGACAAACAAGTGCTGTCCCGCAGAAGAATCCGCGGCAATCAAAGTGACCGGCAAAGGCAGACGATGGAAGGCGGGTGCCCGCAAGGCCATATTCCAGACTGACCACCCCGACCAGCTGAGCAATACCACGCTGAGTATCAGTGCGCCGCGAACCATCGTTTTTTTCATGGGGAGTCTCCTAAGGGAACTGGTTTGTCAGGATTGTTTTCGTTACCGGGTACCGCACGCCACACCGTGGCTAACCACGGTTGTTGAGCACATGGCAAACCTGCGGGACGATAGTAGTGTTCGAGTTCGATAAAACCGGCTTGAGTCATTTGCCGACGCCAGGCATCCAGGTCGTGATAAACACCATAACGATCGCCCTGCCAGCCTTCCTGATTATCACCGCGCGGGTTGGAGCTGAACAATACGCCGCCGGGTTTCAAGGTGGCATGCAACTGCTGCAATACCTGTGGCAACGCCAGGCTGGGCACATGAAACAGCGAGGCGTTGGCAAATACCCCGTCAAAATAAGCCGAGGGCAGATCAAGCGCGAGAAAATTCTGCTGCCAAACTTCACACCCTGTGTCTGCCTTGGCCATGGCAACAAATGCCGCTGAACCATCCAGCCCGATCGCCCGATGACCGAGTGCGGTCAAGGCCTTGAGATCGCGCCCCGGGCCACACCCCAGATCGAGCAAGGTGAACGGCGGTGTCACGTGGATATGACGTAGCAATGCAGCGATATTCTGGCTGACATCGTGATCTTGCGTGCCAACGCGAAAGGCTTCTGCCGCGTGGTCGTAATACGCCAGCGTGGTGCTGGTAGCTGCGTGCAGATCAGTTTCTGGCTTAGACAAAGGGATGGGCTGCCATCATCGGGGTCATCAAGGTCAAGGCTGTTTTTTTGCGGCCTTGGCACGTGCTTTACGTGCGGCTTCGAGAAAATCAAACAACTGCACATATTCGCGGGTCAGCTTGTGCTGACGGTCGAGATGAATCATGGGCAACGCGCGTTGATGGGACTCCTTGATTTTTACCGAGGCTGACAGCATGGCGTCGAGCACAGGTAATCCTTCGCTGCGTAGTTCATCCACAATGGCTTGAGGAAGGGTCGCCCGCCCCTGAAACTGATTGACGATAATGCCTTCAACCAGTAGATCCGCATTGTGATCAGCTCGAATCTCCTGCACATTGTCGAGCAGGCTATACAGCGCGCGGCGAGCGAATTCGTCGCAATCGAAAGGGATCAAACAACTATCAGCCGCAATGAGTGCCGAGCGGGTATAAAAATGCAGGGCGGGCGGGGTGTCTATCCAGATTTCGTCAAAATCATCCAGTGCATCCAGGGCTTCGCGCAGTTTGTAAATCTTGTAGCGCGATTCGAGCTTGGCCTGCAACTCTTCCAGTGCTGAATCCGCAGGCAGCAAAAACAGATTTTCGAACGGCGTGGCGACAAGAAAGTCTTCAGTCGGTAAAGGCCGCAACTTGAAGTTAAGCATCTGGTCAAAAAAACCGGTGGCTGTATTTTCCAAACTGTCTGCCGCAGCCCCCAGTAAATAGCGCGTCGAATTTGCCTGAGGATCAAGATCAATCACCAAGGTGCGCAGGCCGCGCGCCGCACTGATGGCCGCCAAATTACAGGTGATGGTACTTTTGCCAACACCCCCCTTTTGATTGAACACAACTCGTCGCATGGCATAACTCCAGTGAATGCGTTGATTTTGCCATACTTGGTACGCTAATCCACTGATCAATTGGCATCGGGCAGGTTTATGATTGAAGCACTTTTTTCCATTGCTTAATCGTCGATATGTCCACCGAACAAGAAAATCTCGCCGCCGCTGCCCTTGAATATCATGCGTTCCCCACTGCGGGCAAGATTGCCGTGGTCCCGACGAAAGGGCTGACCAATCAGCGCGATCTCGGTCTGGCCTATTCCCCCGGAGTTGCCGCAGCCTGCACTGCGATTGTGGCAGATCCCGGCCAGGTTAACCGCCTCACCTCGCGTGCCAATCTGGTGGGGGTTGTGACTAATGGCACGGCAGTTCTGGGCCTTGGCAATATCGGGCCGCTGGCCGCCAAACCGGTGATGGAAGGCAAGGCGGTGTTGTTCAAAAAGTTTGCCGGGATTGATGTTTTCGATATCGAGTTCAATCAGCCGGATGCCGACAAACTGGTCGATGCTATTGCTGCCATGGAACCCACTTTCGGTGGCATCAATCTGGAAGACATCAAGGCACCGGAATGTTTTTATATTGAAGAAAAACTTCGGCAGCGCATGAAAATCCCCGTGTTCCATGACGACCAACATGGCACGGCGGTTGTGGTGAGTGCGGCCATACTGAATGGACTCAGGCTGCTGAATAAACGGCTGGATGAAGTCAAACTGGTCACGTCTGGCGCAGGCGCGGCTGCGTTGTCGTGCCTTGAATTGCTGGTTTCGCTCGGCATACGTATCGAGAACATCTGGGTTACCGATATTGAAGGTCTGGTCTATGAAGGGCGTGTCGCGCTGATGGACCCGATCAAGGCGCGCTATGCCAAGGCCACCAGCGCACGCACGCTGGGCGAAGTGATTGCCGGCGCGGATGTATTTCTGGGGTTATCCGCTGGTGGCGTATTAAAGCCGGACATGGTGGCAAAGATGGCGAACAATCCATTGATCCTGGCGCTGGCTAATCCAACGCCAGAGATCACGCCGGATGAGGTGCGCCGTGTGCGCGACGATGCGGTCATTTCCACGGGCCGGTCAGATTATCCAAACCAGGTCAACAACGTGTTGTGCTTTCCGTTTATTTTTCGCGGTGCGCTGGATGTGGGTGCAACCACCATCAACGAAGCCATGCAGTTGGCCGCCGTGCATGCACTGGCAGAACTCGCGCAAGCCGAGGCGTCTGATGTGGTGGCGATGGCTTATGGCGGCGAGAGTCTTTCATTCGGTCGCGAGTACCTGATTCCACGCCCGTTCGATCCACGGCTGATTGTCAAGATTGCACCAGCCGTGGCGCAAGCAGCGATGGATTCTGGCGTGGCGACGCGGCCGATTGCGGACCTCGATGCCTACCGCGAGCGATTGAATAACTTTGTGTATCAATCAGGTTTCATCATGAAGCCGGTATTCGATGCCGCCAAAAAAGCACCGCGCCGTGTGCTGTATTGCGAAGGGGAAGATGAGCGCGTCTTGCGTGCGGTGCAAGTCGTGATTGACGAGGGTCTGGCGCAGCCGGTCGTCATTGGCCGTCCTGGCGTGATTGCCGCACGCATCGAGAAAGCCGGGCTGCGCATTGTGGCAGGACGCGATTTCGACGTAGTCAACCCCGAGTCGGACCCGCGCTATAAAAAATTGTGGCAGGCCTACCATCAGCGGCTAGGCCGTCATGGTGTCACGCCGGAAGTGGCAAAACAGGCGATGCGCTCGAATACCACTTTGATCGGTGCCATGTTGCTGGCCGAAGGTGATGTGGATGCGATGCTGTGCGGCGTGATTGGCCGACACGGAGAGCATTTGCGACATGTGGCCGATGTGATCGGATTGAAGTCCAACGCGCACAGCTTTGCCGCCATGAATTTGTTGCTGTTGCCAAAGCACACGCTGTTTATTTGCGATACGTATGTCAATCAAGACCCGTCGCCCGAGCTGCTGGCCGAACTCACGCTGATGGCTGCCGAAGAAGTGCGCCGCTTTGGCCTCACACCTAAAGTTGCCCTGCTGTCGCATTCCAATTTCGGCAGCGTTCATTCGCCATCAGCGCAAAAAATGGCGCAGGCGCGACGGCTTATCGAGATGCGCGCCCCCGGCCTGGAAGTTGACGGCGAGATGCATGGCGATGCCGCGTTATCTCAAGCCATCCGCGAACGGGCATTTCCGGATTGCCGCCTCAAAGGCGAAGCCAACTTGATGATCATGCCGAATCTGGACGCCGCCAATATTGCGTTTAACCTGATCAAGGCCGTCAATGGGGATGGCATCACGGTAGGCCCGATCCTGCTGGGCGCGGCCAAGCCGGTACATATTCTGACCCCGACGGCCACTGTGCGCCGTCTGGTTAACATGACGGCGCTGGCCGTGGTGGATGCCAACGCTTAAAGGACCAACCCCATGGCGCATGCAATTCGTTTTTACCAAACCGGTGGCCCGGAAGTCATGCGCTGGGAAAAAGTCGGCACTGGTGATACGCCGCCAAGTGGCCAAGTCCGCGTGCGGCACCATGCCATCGGCGTCAATTTCATTGATACTTATTACCGCTCCGGGCTTTATCCGGTTGAGCTACCCGCTGGCGTAGGTGAAGAGGCGGCGGGAGTCATCGAGGCGGTGGGTGACAACATCGCGGAATTCAAAGCGGGGGATCGTGTTGCCTACGTGAACGGCCCGTTGCATCCCGTAGGTGCTTATTCTGAGGTGCGCGACATATCGGTCGATCGGCTCATCAAGTTGCCCGATGCGATTGACTTTCAAACAGCCGCAGCCATGATGCTGCGCGGCTTGACCGCGCAATACTTGCTGCGTCGTATTCATCGTGTGCTGCCTGGCGAGACCATTCTTTTCCATGCCGCCGCAGGCGGCGTGGGCTTGATCGCCTGCCAATGGGCCAAAGCCCTGGGTGCGACCGTCATTGGTACGGTGAGTACGGCAGAAAAAGCTGCCATTGCCCACGCGCATGGGTGCGATCATGTCATCGTCACCTCGCAGGAAAACCTTGTTGCCCGTGTGAAAGAAATCACCGGTGGCGAGGGTGTGCCGGTCGTGTATGACTCGGTTGGCAAAAGCACTTTCATGGATTCTTTGGACTGCCTGCGGCCCATGGGGTTGATGGTCAGCTTTGGCAATGCCTCCGGCCCGCCACCGGCGCTGGAACTGCGCGAACTGGCGCGGCGTGGTTCGCTGTTCGTCACCCGACCGACGTTGTACACCTATACCGCCAAGCGCAGTGATTTGCTGGCCATGGCGGATGAGCTGTTTGCCGCTGTCATGTCGGGTCAGGTTAGAATCAAAATCAATCAAACCTATGCCCTTAAAGACGCGGCGCTTGCGCACACGGATTTAACCGCCAGAAAAACCACCGGATCAACCATTTTGTTACCTTGAAAATCATGCAAACTTTTCTGATTGCCAATCCTAAAGGCGGCGTGGGTAAAAGCACGCTGGCAACCAATCTGGCGGGCTACTTTGCTCGCGCAGGCCACCGCGTCATGCTGGGCGACATTGACCGGCAACAGTCCTCGCGTGCATGGCTCACATTGCGTTCACCCGCTTTGCCAACCATCACGAGCTGGGATATCGCCGATGATCGTCCCGCCAAACCACCCAAGGACACGACGCATGTGGTGCTGGATACACCGGCCGGGCTGCATGGCAAGAAACTGACGCAGATATTGAAGCAGGCCAACCGCGTGATTGTTCCGCTGCAGGCGTCCATTTTCGACATTCTTGCCACACGCGATTTTCTACAGCAACTGACTGAAGAAAAAAGCCTGCGCCAAAACGATACCTTTGTCGCCATTGTTGCCATGCGCGTTGACCCGCGCACCCGTGCAGCAAGCCAGCTGGAGCGCTTTCTCACTGACGCCGGTCTGCCCGTTATCGCCCATTTGCGCGACACACAGAACTACGTGCAGGCAGCAGCGCACGGCATGAGCATTTTCGACCTTTCCCCCGCACGCAGCGAAAAGGACCGCGAGCAATGGCAATCCCTGCTGGCTTGGGCTGACAAAAAATAAACGTCGCACCGCCCAGTTGTACATCACATAAAAATCGAGAGGAGATCAATTGAATAACGAAACGAGTAGTGAAACTCAGCGCCCTGAATTTTCTTTAAACATTTTCAGGCTGGATCAACGGGTTGCCTTAGTGACCGGCGCAGGCGTAGGTTTGGGCCGGGTGTTTGCGCGTGCGCTGGCAACTGCCGGAGCAAAGGTGGTTTGTGCCGATATTGATCTCAATATCGCGCAAGAAGCCGCGCGGACAATTGCTGCAGCTGGCGGCGATGCGCTGGCCTTGCAAGTGGATGTGGCAGATGAGGCATCGGTTGCCAAACTCATGGCTGATATCAACAACCACTATGGTCCGCTGGATATTTTGGTCAACAATGCGGGTATTGCCACGCCGCCTTTGCGTCTGCACGAAATGCCGGTTGCGGACTGGGATCGCTTGCATCGCGTGAACACGCGTGGTGTTTTTTTATGCACGCGCGCCGCGCTTCCATTCATGTTGCCGCGCAAAAAAGGGGTGGTCATCAATATTGCCTCTATTGCGGGTCTGGGGGGTATTTCGCCAAAAACGCCTGCGGTCGCTGTCAATTACTCGTCTTCCAAAGCCGCCGTGATCGGATTGACCCGACAAGCCGCCGCAGAATATGGCAACGATGGCATTCGCTTCAATGCCATCGCGCCCGGCTGGCACTTGGGGACGCAGCTTGCCCGTGAAGCGGCACCACCCTCCGAGGAAGTCATCAAGGCCTTTGTTACCGCGCTCAATGGAGCCACGCCGATGGGCCGCACGGGCGACCCTGAAGAACTGGCCGGCCTGCTGATCTATCTGGCGAGCGATGCATCCAGCTTTGTGACGGGGCAAGTCATTGCCCATGATGGTGGCTGGACTGCCTGGTAACACTATCCTCTAGCTTTTGTCCGTCAAGCTGGCTTGCTGTAGTTTGTAAGCCAGCTGACGGCGGGTCAGGCCAAGTGAGCGCGCTGCCTGCGAAATGTTGCCCTTGGCATCATTCACCGCCACCATTAGTGCGGTTTGCTCTAATGCCTGCAGACTTAGTCCCTGCTCACGCGCGCCACGCAAGACTTCGCTGAGACTATCTTTAATATCGCCTGATGTCCCCGTGTATTGATTTGCCACGAGAGGTTCAGCGAGCTTGGTGGGTGACGTCAATGCCTCTGGCACCGTCTCACCAGCGCCGAGTTTTTCCTGACGTTCATCTTCAAACGCATACAGATGAAAGCTGTCAATCGGATGACCTTGTTCGGACAAGATCACGGCGCGCTCGATCATGTGTTCGAGCTGGCGCACATTGCCCGGGTAAGGATGCGCCATCAAAATCGTTACGGCATCTTGCGTAAAGCCCGAGGGTTGTTTGTCGTGCATTTTGCAAAAACGTTTGAAAAAGAAATCCACTAGCAAAGGCACGTCCGCTCGGCGCTCACGCAACGGTGGCACACGAATGGGGAATGTGGTCAGTCGAAAAAACAAATCCTCACGAAACCTGCCTTCACGTACTTCAGTGCGCAAATCGGCATTCGTTGCAGCAATCACCCGCACGTTCACCTTGCGGGTTCGCTGATCTCCTATACGTTCTAGCTCACCTTCTTGCAGCACACGCAGCAGTTTGCCTTGAGATGCAAAATCGAGCGTCCCAATTTCGTCCAGAAATAATGTGCCCCCTTCAGCGCGCTCAAACCGGCCTGGTCGTGAATGGGTTGCCCCTGAATACGCCCCTCGCTCCACACCGAATAGCTCTGACTCAATAAGCGAGGCCGGAATGGCGGCACAATTCACGGCCACAAAAGGGTTTTCTGACCGGTTGCTGCGCCGATGCACCAGTCGGCCTATCACTTCCTTACCCACGCCCGTTTCGCCGTGCAACAGCACGGTTGATCGCGTGGAGGCGACTTTGTCGACCAGATACAGCACCGAGTGAAACGCGGAAGATACGCCGACAATTTCGTTCGTACCGGTGTCTGACGGCTCGCCCGCCTGGCCAAAGCTGAGCTGACTGATCAGTGGGCCGGTCGCCATCGCATGCTGGCGTTCGGCCTCGTTCCACTGATCTGCCAAGCGCCCCGACATCCAGCAAGTCTCATGGCCGGATGCGGTGCATTGCGGCTCACGAAACACCACCATGCGTCCCATGAAGGCACTGCTATAGCCGCTCAAATAACCCATCAACAGCCAGCAGACACTCTCGGAGCTTGGGCCATACGCGGCAAGATGCGCCTCGGCTTCCACGGAATCTTTCAAGGCGATATCCACTTCAAAAATTCCGCGCTGGATATCAATTTTCATTTGCTTGAAATCAAGCAATGCATAGCCTGCCAGCTCGTGAATCAACGCACTTAAGCGGTAATTGTAGATATCGCTCTCGTCCGCTTTGTGCAGCTTGCGTAAGAAAGCAGCGCCTTTGACCCCTTCGGCATAAGCCACTCGCGTGATCAAAGAGCGCGTTGCTTTTGAACCACACAAATCAATCAAGCCACGTCGATATTCGCTAAAAGCCGATGCATAAAAAAGAATCATGCGCTGCCCGTCAAGGCGCATCTGCCCTGCTTGGGTTCCTAGTTGAAAATAAGTGGTCAGCGCATTGGTATTAAGCATGTTCATTTATGTCGCATCAATTTGACAATTGACAAAATTGTACGCTTTTTGCTGTGCCACATAGCGCATTCGGTAGCGAAGAAAATTACTGCGTATCAATTTTGGACGTATCCCTGAATAAAGCCTTTGTTCTGTAAGGGTAAAGACGTTACCTGTCGATTGCGCATCGGGCATGGCATTTAAATTGCTATTTACATCAGCTGCTACTGCAGTCGCATCTGCATCGCATCGGGTGCCGCGTAGTCGCACCGCGGATAACGATAACGCCACAACAGGAGAGAGCACCATGGGTAAGGCAGAAAATCTGGCGCTGCCAGAAATTG
>JALRCC010000262.1 GCA_023257495.1 Rugosibacter sp.
ACCCAGGCCTTGGCCTATTGGCCGGAACGCAACGATGCGCCGCTGGATGTGCTTGCACGTTTTGGCGGTTTTGAAATTGCGTTAATCAGCGGTGCCATGCTGGCAGCGGCCAAAGCGGGCATGGTGCTCGTGATAGACGGTTTTATCGTCACCAGCGCCTTGCTCATCGCCGCACGCATTGCGCCAGAAATTCTCGACTATTGCGTGTTCTCGCATTGCTCGAATGAAGCGGGACACCGGCTGCAGCTCGCCTGGCTAAAAGGCGAAGCCCTACTTGATCTGGGCATGCGTCTGGGCGAAGGCACGGGTGCGGCTTTGGCTTTGCCTTTACTCACTGCAGCCTGTGCCTTTTTGAACGAGATGGCAAGCTTTGATTCAGCGGGCGTGAGCCAAGCCTGATGTTTTTAAAACTGCTTATAAAAATCCGCGCGCAATGCATCTATTTTTTTGCAGCGCTGCGCTTTTTTACTCGCTTGCCTGTTCCGGCCTGGGTAGGCCATAGTCCGGATCAGCTCAATCACGCGGCACGATATTTCCCGCTGGTAGGCATCCTGGTTGGCCTGATAGCCGCCACCACTACACTTGTTGCCGCGCTGATGCTACCGGTATCTGTTGCCGTTGTACTGGGCATGGCGACGAGTGTGCTGGTGACCGGTGCCTTCCATGAAGATGGCTTTGCCGATGCCTGCGATGGCTTTGGTGGTGGCTGGGATAAAGCACAGGTGCTTGCCATCATGAAAGATTCACGCGTCGGCAGTTATGCAAGCATCGGAGTAGCACTATTGCTGCTCGCCAAATGGAATGCGCTCGTTGCAATAGCTGCCGATTTTGATCTGCTAACACTTGGCTTGACCTTGGTCGCTGCGCATGGCGTATCACGCCTGGCGGCAACCTGTCTGATTTTCACGTTAAGTTATGTACGCGACGATGACGCAGCAAAAGCCAAACCGCTGGCAGTGCGCATGAGCCCCCATGAACTATTCATTGCCGCAATGACAGGCTTGGCACCCTGTGCGCTCTTGCCTGCAACAAATCATCTGCTCATTGCGCTTCTTGCTGTGGCTTTATGCACCTGGCTTGCCGCACGCTATTTTGTTCGTCGTATTGGCGGCTACACGGGTGATTGCCTGGGCGCAACACAACAGATGGCAGAGCTGGCTTTTTACGTGGGCTTTTTATGCAGCTTTACCTGATTCGTCACCCACAGCCACAGGTGGCTAATGGCATTTGTTACGGTACAACCGACTTGCTTTTGCGTGAAAACCCCCAAGCACTCGCCCGCACGATCAAATCGCAACTGCCTGAAGACTTGCCAGTTTTTAGTAGTCCCTTGACACGTTGTCGTTTGCTGGCCGAAGCGTTGCACCCTGCGCCTTTACTCGACTCACGGTTAAAGGAATTAAATTTTGGCAACTGGGAAATGCAAGCATGGGAATCACTAAGTCGAGCAGAAATCAACGCCTGGGCGGAAAATCCTGCAGACTACACGCCACCACAAGGCGAATCTGTCAATGAACTTAAACTTCGGGTACATGATTTTCTGGCTGAACAATGGGCGAAAAACACTTTGCATGCCGCGCTGGTAACCCATGCAGGCGTAATGAAAGTGATTGTCGGGCTGGTTCAGAATTTAGCGCCTGCAGAATGGATGGCGCTCAAGTTTGGCTTTGGTAGCGTGACGCATGTCCAGATAACCACTGCCATGATTGACAGGCATCTATTCCGGCGCTGACCAGATTCCGCTGATGATTTTTTCTGCCCACAACAGGGCAGTAATGGTTTTGGCATCGGTAATTTCACCATCGCGCACGGCCAGCAAAGCATCCCCGACACTCATCTCGATCACTTCCAGAAACTCGCCTTGGTCGCGTTCATGCCCGACATATACTAAGCCTTCGGCCCAGAATATTTCAATCTTTTCGTCTGAATACCCAATGCAGGGATGCATTACACCCAAGTGGTGCCACACTTTGGCTTGATAGCCGGTTTCTTCGCGGAGCTCACGTCGAGCGGTATCCAATGGATGCTCATTAGCATCGATTTTTCCGGCAGGCAGTTCAAGGAATACGCGATGCAATGCATACCGATATTGCCGTTCAAACAACAAATGCCCATTATCCAGCAAGGCCACAATCACCACGGCACCTGGATGTGCTATCCATTCGCGCACTGCCTCATTGCCGTCCGGCAAACGCACTTCATCACGCCGCACATGCAGCAGCTTGCCATCAAAGACAGACTCGCTTGATAGCGTGTGTTCAATCAGTTTGGCATCATCCATAACGCGCTAGGATATGGCGAGGAGTCCTGAAAATTGGCTTAGACAACTCGACCATTCACCCCCATAAACTATAGTGAGCGCAGCAAAACAACATTGCAGAGGGTTATGACAGCATCCGGGAATAACCCAAACGCTGCAACGGCAATGCCGTTCACCGACAGCAATAGTCGAAAGCCTAGCGTCGCTACCAACGGCGCACCATCTACTGCATCATCGAAGTACATCAATTTGATGATACGCAAATAGTAAAAAGCACCTATCAAGGAAAACATGACGGCAACAACGGCAATAACTGTATGGCCTGCCTTGATAGCTGCTGTCAATACGGCAAACTTGGCAAAAAATCCGATAAAGAAAGGAATCCCCGCCATCGACAACATGAAGATCAGCATCATCGCAGCAAACCATGGGCTGCGCTGATTAAGCCCTTTGAAGTCATCTAGCTGCTCTGCTTCATGGCCACCACGCGAGAGCAATAGCACCATGGCAAATGAACCTAGCGACATCAGCACATAGGCGACGGTGTAATACAGTGCCGAGCTATATGCGTTAATCGCGATGAATGGATCGATCTCGTTGCCGATCACACCAGATGTTAAGCCAAGCAGCATGAACCCCATGTGTGAGATGGCGGAATAGGCGAGCATGCGCTTGATATTTTTCTGGGCAATGGCTGCCAGATTACCCAACCCGATGGAGAGTACAGCCATAATCAGCAGCATTTGCTGCCACTCGACAACCAGGGAAAATAACGCGTAAACCAACAAGCGCAGCGCCATGGCAAAGGCGGCCAGCTTGGGCGCTGAGCCAATCAGCATGGTAACTACCGTAGGCGCACCATGATAAACATCGGGGATCCACATATGAAATGGCACTACGCCCAGCTTGAAGGCCACGCCGGCTATGATAAATACCAAGCCGAACACCAGTACCGTTCTATCAGCTTGCCCCTGATATAAAACCTGAGAGATATCAGCAATATCAAAGCTACCGGTTGCACCATAGATCATCGACATGCCATACAGCAGCAGACCGGAGGCTAAAGCGCCTAATACAAAATACTTCATTGCGGCCTCAGTTGCCCGCGTGGAGTCACGGTCAATAGCGACCAAGGCATAAAGAGCAAGCGACATGAGCTCCAGCCCAAGGTACAGTGTCAAAAGACTGGCCGCAGAAATCATGACCATCATGCCTAGCGTGGCATAGAGAACCAGGAGATAAAACTCACCTTTATCCAGGCCCCGTTGGGTGAGATATTGCCTACCGTAGATCAGCACCATGATGACCGATAGATAGGTCATCAGTTTGAGGAAATCCGCCAACAAGTCATCTACAAAGAGGTTGCTCAAGGTTAACGAGGTCTGCCCATCAGCGGTTACTACAGTAAGTGCCGCACAACCAATCAGGGTAAGGATCGTCAGCATTGAAGCAACCCAGCGTTGAGTTGCACCAAAAAACAGATCGGCAAATAAAATGACGAACGACATCGTCAAGAGAAATATCTCAGGCGCGACGGGGTAAAAATCAGGTATCACGAAATTATTCAGCATCAGATATCTCGGTTTCTCGTGCGTTCATTTTTCTTGATTTGCGTCATATTGCTCGGATCACAGCTTGCTTACAGCCACATGTTTCAACAAATTATCGACCGAGGCGTGCATTACCTCAGTGAATGGATAGGGATAAAGCCCCATCAACAAAACACAAGCCGCCAGTACCGCGAGAATTAAAAACTCGCGTACCCCAATATCCGATAATTCCGCCACGTGGGGGTTGGTAATCGCGCCGAACACTACCCGCTTGTACATCCACAGGGTATATGCCGCCCCTAGAATGAGCGTGACAGCAGCAGCCATACCGACCCAGAAGTTGAATTTCACTGCGCCTAAAATCACCATGAACTCACCGACAAAGCCAGAAGTGGCAGGCAAGCCAGCGTTCGCCATGGAAAAGAGCATAAAAAAGGCAGCAAATTTGGGCATGGTATTAACGACACCACCATAATCTGCAATCTGTCGCGAATGCATGCGGTCATACATGACGCCAATACACAAAAACATGGCAGCGGAAATAAAACCATGCGAAATCATTTGTACCAAAGAACCCTCAATACCTAGTGGATTAAAGATAAAAAAGCCCAAGGTAACAAATCCCATATGCGAGATGGAAGAATACGCCACCAACTTTTTCATATCCGTCTGAACAAGTGCAACAAAGCCGATGTAAATCACGGCAGTGAGCGATAAGGCGATCATGAGTGGTGCTAGATAGTGACTCGCATCCGGAGCAATGGGGAGCGAAAACCGGATAAAGCCGTAAGCACCGAGTTTCAGAGCAATCGCGGCCAAGACCACCGAACCACCGGTAGGTGCCTCGACGTGAGCATCCGGCAGCCAGGTATGCACCGGCCACATCGGCACCTTGACAGCAAAAGACACCAAAAATGCAATGAAAATCAGGATCTGCGGCATCATCCCCAATCGCAACTGATGCCAGTCAAGAATGTTGGCACTGTCACCTGATGCCAAAAACAACCAGATCAGAGCCACCAGCATGAGTAAAGAGCCGAGTAGCGTGTAAAGGAAAAATTTAATCGCAGCATAAACACGATTGGGACCACCCCACACGCCGATGATGAGATACATCGGAATGAGTGAAGCCTCAAAAAACACATAAAACAATATCCCGTCCAGTGCACTGAAAATACCGTTCATCAAACCTGACATGATCAGAAAAGCAGCCATGTACTGGGCTTGTTTTTTTTCGATGACTGTCCATCCGGCCATCACCACCATAATGGTGATAAAGCTATTGAGCAAAATAAACGGCATGGAAATGCCATCAACGCCCAGCAGGTACTCTAAATTGAGACGTGGCACCCAGGGGAGTTGCTCAACAAACTGCATACCCGACTGAGTTGCATCGAACCCTGTATACAGTGGCAAGGTCACGGCAAAGCCGGCCAAAGCCACAGCGAGCGCCAGCCAGCGCACCAGAAAACGGCGCTCTGACCCGAGCAAAAGCACGGGAATAGCACCAAGAATGGGAACCCAGATGGCAAGACTTAAAAAGTTCGAATTCATCTTACTTGTCAGACCCGGTTAAACCAATAGGTTAAAAATGCAGCAATGCCAAAAATCATCCCAAAAGCATACTGATAAATGTGCCCGGTTTGCAGCCTCTTCACCAGGCCAGCAAACCAGCCAACGACATGTGCCGAGCCATTCACCATCAAACCGTCAATCAGGGCTTGATCGCCACCCTTCCATAAACCACGTCCTAATAATCTTGCGCCACCAGCAAAAACCACTTCATTGAACTTATCAAAATAGTATTTGTTGTCCAACAGGGTGTAGAGCGGCATGAGCGTTTTTTGTATCGTCGCAGGAATGTCCGGGCGTTTGAGGTAAAAAAACCACGACAGCCCCACACCACTCATGGCAAGAAAGAATGGCAAGCTAGCCAGCCCGTGTAATGCCATAGCGAGCGCGCCATGAAATTCATCGGCCAGATGCGCCATGGGTGGATGCTTTACTGCATCAATCAGGATGGCAGATGCAAACCAATCACCAAACAGCATCGGCTGAATAGTGAAATAACCAATGGCTACGGATGGTATGGCCAGCAGTATCAAAGGCAGGGTAACGACCCATGGCGACTCGTGCGGTTTGTCGTCACCATGACCGTGGTCATGATGCTCGTCGTGCGGCACCTGATCGTACCGCTCTTTGCCGTGGAAAACGAGAAAGTACATGCGGAAGGAATAAAACGCAGTAACAAAAACACCTGCCACAACGGCGAAATACGCAAAGTCGGCACCCCATAGGTGCGACGCCTGTACCGCTTCAATAATCGAGTCTTTCGAGTAGAAGCCAGAAAAAAACGGAAAGCCGATCAGCGCCAAGGAACCAAGCAATGACGTAACCCAGGTAATCGGCATGTACTTGCGCAAACCACCCATGTAGCGGATGTCCTGATTATGGTGGCAACCGATAATCACCGAACCCGCGGCAAGGAAGAGTAATGCCTTGAAAAAGGCGTGCGTCATCAGATGGAATACGGCAATCGGGTATGCCGAAACACCCAGCGCAACAGTCATGTAGCCCAATTGAGAAAGCGTTGAATAGGCCACTACACGTTTGATGTCGTTCTGTACGATGCCCAGAAAGCCCATGAATAAAGCAGTAATCGCACCGATCACCAGCACAAACGACAGGGCAGTGTCTGACAGTTCAAACAGAGGAGACATGCGAGTCACCATGAAAATACCAGCTGTCACCATGGTTGCCGCGTGAATCAATGCCGAAATTGGCGTTGGACCCTCCATCGAATCAGGCAGCCAGACGTGCAGCGGCACTTGTGCCGATTTACCCATCGCACCAATGAAAAGACAAATACAGATAGC
>JALRCC010000278.1 GCA_023257495.1 Rugosibacter sp.
TATTCGTGGGGGTGACATCGTGGGCGACCATACAGTACTCTTCGCCGGGGAAGGTGAGCGTATCGAAATAACTCACAAGGCTTCCAGCCGCATGTCATACGCGCTAGGTGCGCTACGTGCGGGACGTTTCCTGCAAGACAAGGAGCAAGGATTATTCGATATGCAAGATGTGCTGAGCCTAAGATAATCTCACGGCTCAGCACACTAGCAGTTGAGTAAACCTTACGCTGCGTCGCTGCGACCTGCGCGTTTGCGATCGTGCTCTTTGAGAAAGCGCTTGCGAATGCGTATGGATTTTGGCGTGATCTCAACCAGTTCATCGTCGGCAATGAATTCCACGGCAGACTCAAGAGTTACCTGTATTGGCGGTATCAACCGCACCGCTTCGTCCGTGCCGGATGAGCGCACGTTGGTGAGCTGCTTGCCCTTGATGGGATTAACTACCAGGTCGTTATCGCGGCTGTGAATGCCGATGATGATGCCTTCATACAATGGATCACCCGGGCTGACAAACATGCGGCCGCGATCCTGTAACTTCCACAAAGCATAGGCTACGGCAGCACCATCGTCCTGCGAAATCAGCACGCCATTGCGACGTTCCGCCATGGTACCTGCCATAGGGCCGTAATCATCAAAAATATGGCTGGCCAGCCCCGTGCCACGGGTCAAGGTCAAAAACTCACCTTGAAAACCAATCAAGCCACGGGCAGGAATGCGATATTCAAGCCGCACACGCCCTTTATTGTCGGCTTCCATATTCTGCAAATCACCACGACGGCGACCCAATTCTTCCATGACGCCACCCTGGTGCTCATTTTCAATATCTATCGTGAGCAGTTCATAAGGCTCGCACTTTTCGCCGTTGATCTCCTTGAACAGCACACGAGGGCGCGATACCGCCAGCTCATAGCCTTCACGGCGCATGGTTTCCAGCAAAATCGTCAGATGCAGTTCGCCACGCCCGGAAACCAGAAACACATCTGCATCTTCGGTTTCATCAACGCGCAACGCCACATTGGCCAGTAACTCTTTTTGCAAACGTTCACGAATCTGGCGGCTGGTAACAAACTTGCCTTCCTTGCCTGCCAAAGGTGAAGTATTGACTTGAAAATTCATGGTCAGTGTCGGCTCATCCACGACCAATGGAGGAAGACCCACAGGATTGGCGGTATCGCACAAGGTGACACCAATCCCGACTTGATCAATTCCGGTCACGAGAACGATGTCACCCGCTTCGGCTTGCGTCGCCTGTTCGCGCTCCAGTCCTTTGAATACCATGATCTGGCCAATCTTCGACTTGCCTTTGGCTTCATCGCCATACATCACGGCAACTTCCTGGCCAACCTTGATGCGGCCTTGCTTGATGCGACCAATACCGATCCGGCCGACATAGCTGCTGTAGTCCAGTGAACAGATCTGTAACTGCAAGGGCTTTTCAGCATCAACATCGGGTTGCGGCGTATGCTTGATAATCGCTTCGTACAACGGGCGCATGTCAGTACCCGGCTTGGTCGCATCCAGCATCGCAAAACCATTGAGCGCGGATGCAAACACAACCGGGAAATCCAGCTGCTCGTCTGTTGCACCCAGTTTGTCGAACAAATCAAATGTGTGACTGATTACCCAATCAGGACGGGCACCAGGGCGGTCGATTTTATTGATGACCACGATAGGCTTGAGCCCCAAAGCCAGAGCCTTGCGCGTAACGAAACGGGTTTGCGGCATAGGGCCTTCGACCGCGTCAACCAGTAGCAGTACCCCATCCACCATGGAAAGCACACGCTCTACCTCACCACCAAAGTCAGCATGGCCTGGGGTATCCACGATATTGATGTGGGTGCCTTCAAAATCGATAGCGCAATTTTTTGACAGAATGGTAATTCCACGTTCTTTTTCAAGGTCATTGGAATCCATCACGCGCTCCGAGATCTGCTGGTGCGCGGCAAATGTGCCAGATTGGCGAAGTAATTGATCAACCAACGTGGTTTTACCGTGGTCGACGTGGGCGATAATGGCGATGTTTCTGAGGGAGCGGGACATGGTGTGGATTAGCGCAATGTTGCGGTGCGGAAAAGGCGCGCATTCTACCACGTTAAAACTTGCTGTTTGTCGTTTTTCTGCTTGAATTTTCAGGAGATTTTAATGCTGGCTATTATCGGTGGCAGTGGCTTGACGCAGTTGGCGAATCTGGGTGTCTCTCACCGCGAAATTATTCGCACCGCCTATGGCGAGCCTTCTGGTCCATTCACGTTTGGTCGTATTGGCTGTCAGGACGTTGTTTTTATCGCACGGCACGGTTACGGGCATACCATTCCTCCGCATCTGGTGAATTACCGCGCCAATCTTTCAGCCTTGCATAGTATCGGGGTGAGCCAAATCATTTCCGTCGCATCGGTCGGTGGCATTCATCCAGGCATGGCACCAGGTAGCTTGGTCGTTCCGCATCAGATAATCGATTACACCTGGGGCCGTGAAATGACATTTCAATCGGGCACAGATGGCCCGGTCAAGCATATCGACTTTACAGAACCCTATGCAGAAACTGTCCGCCAACTGTTACTCGGTGCCGCCCAAAAAATAGCGGAACCCGTGATCAATGGTGCAGTGTACGCAGCAACCCAAGGGCCGCGCCTTGAGACAGCAGCCGAAATTAACCGGCTCTCGCAGGATGGCGCGGATATTGTCGGCATGACAGGCATGCCCGAAGCCGGGCTTGCCCGTGAGCTGGAACTCCCCTATGCCGCCCTGTGTGTTGTTGCCAACTGGGCTGCAGGGCGAGGCGACTCGACACACGGGATCCAGTTTGATCATCTCGAAGCCGTATTACATACCTCGATGGATCGTGTGCGTCGCATCATCGCGCACGTGTGTGAAGTATGATCAAACCGGTACTGCACATGGGTGATCCACGGCTTTTACGGATTGCCGAACCTGTCACCTCATTTGACACACAAGAACTTGCAACGTTATTGCAGGACATGCGCGACACGATGACTCATCAAAATGGGGCAGGCATTGCCGCTCCGCAAATTGGCGTGAATTTGCGCGTCGTCATCTTTGGCGGTCAGCCCAGCCCACGGTATCCTGGAACACCGAGTATTCCTGATACCGTACTCATCAACCCCACCTTGACGCCCCTCTCAGCTGATGAAGAAGATGGTTGGGAAGGCTGCCTTTCAGTTCCCGGATTACGTGGCATGGTGCCGCGCTGGAAGCAACTTCACTATTCGGGTTATACCCAGGATGGAATATTTTTTGAACGAGCAGTGGATGGCTTTCATGCGCGTGTCGTGCAACATGAAGTTGATCATCTGGATGGCATACTGTATCCCAGACGAATACGCGATTTGACGCGCTTTGGATTTATTGATGCACTAATTGACGACAATCTACCCTCAATTGACTGAATCGAGCCGCACATGACCACTACGTTGCTTCAGGAACTATCACTCCTCGACTATCTTGCACTTGGGTGGTTTTTCATCTGCTGGGCGGGCTACAGCTTTTTTTCCGAAAAAAGCACGCTGGCGAATCAATGCCTCGTCGGGGTTTCACACGCGTATCGCCTCGACTGGGCGAAACAGATGTTAAGACGCGAAGTCCGCATTGTTGACTCAGCGTTAGTCGGTAACCTGATGACCAGCGTATCGTTTTATGCCAACACCACAATCTATATCATTGCCGGCCTGATAGCCGTCATGGGTACGCTGGACAAAACCATGTCAGCGGCAGATGTTTTGCCATTTACCCACGCAACAGGCCGCGCGCTATGGGAGCTCAAACTGCTGCTCTTGCTGGGTATTTTCATTTTTGCTTATTTCAAATTTACCTGGTCGCTCAGACAACTGAACCTGCTGTCGATTCTGATTGGTGCTGCGCCACCAATTTCAGCACCCGCGCCAGAAATTGAAAAATTCAGTCATCGTATGGGATCAATCAACACCTTATCCGGTGACGAATTCAATCGTGCGATCAGAGCCTACTATTTTGGTCTGGCGACTCTGTGCTGGTTTATTCAACCCTGGCTTTTTATTCTGATGACGACGGCAATCACCCTGGTGCTTTACCGCCGTGACTTTTTATCCAACACACTGAGGGCCTTGCGCGATTAATCCGTCGCCGCATGCGTAGAAGCGTATTCACGCAAACTGTCATAATTCACCAGAAAAACCTTTTCTGAGCTGGATGTTGTATCCAGCCAGAC
>JALRCC010000100.1 GCA_023257495.1 Rugosibacter sp.
ACGCAGAATGACTTGCGCTTGGCTCAAGCAATAGTCGTATGCAACGCTCTGCGTGGCGTGCTACCAGCGAAAATTGCTGGTAGCGATCGGGAAACGTCATAGCGGGGGTAATAGTGGGCGTAATACCGGAGTCAAGGCAACTTTCCAATCACTGTGTGCCTTACCAGGGGGCCACTTTCAAGTGGTTGTCTTTGGCAAAATTCACTAAAAATGTATAGGCCATCGGTTCGGTGGCGTAGAGGGCCGCGTTAACAAAAACACTTTTGTGCCCTTCATGGGTGCCTGGTTGCACGTGAGGGGAATACGCCATGCGTCGCTCGGCACCAAAGGCCGACATCACGCCACAGATGCGCTCTGCCCAGTCACTAGGCCGAAAGGGCTGACCCTCAAGAGTTACGCCGATAATAATGAAATTTTCCGCTTGAAAGAGCGCCATAAAATCACAGTGAAAAGTATTGTTGCTTGCGACCAGCTGACAGAGAGATATTAAAAATATGCGGTAAAGATAATGGATTTGCGAATCAGAAACCGTACTCCCATTATCTTCATTATTCCCAGTCAGCCATTGCAGAACGAGGGGTGGATACTACTGCCATTACTTGGCTGATGCAATTCATGGCCTAGTCAGCGGGATGTGGTCCCGCACAAAGCGCCATTGAATGGATAGGTCCAAAGAGGTGAATCATCAAACAGGGTAAATGCGGGAGCCACCACTGCTAGTGCGGGTTCTATGGTGCTTATTTGTGTTGATGAGAGGTGCTACCCAGGTCAACAATGACCACTCGTTTTTGATGACCGATAGGGGTTGCTATCACGATAGGTAATCTCGTCCTGGTTGCATGGCGTTGCATGGCTAGTTTGGTTACCAGCCAAAGGCTGCCAAGCAGGCAGGTCAGCATGCCGATGAGCGCAAAAAATATTTGCACTTGACTGTTACTGATGGAAGGCACCGCTCCGTGCGCGGAAACCTCTGCGGCGAGCACCAGAAGAATGAAGGAGAAAGCGATCAGTTTTTGCATAAAAGCCAAGGCCTTGCGCTGCTAAATTGAAGTAAATAATCCGATACAAGTCTAAGTTGCCGCTTGATAAAAAAAACCGCAAAGGACAGGGTAAAAGTGGCGACATTTCAGGGGTTTGATTTGTGAATGTGGTTTATGGCCGATGAGAAAGGTTATTGGTCTCAGGATGGTTCGTAGTGGCTTGGCTGTGAATTAATCAAGAACAATCTTTCTGTTAATCCCCTGTCTTATAATTGGCCTCCCTTACTGATTTTTTCTGGCCATTTGTGAATCCCGATCTTGCTCGGTTGCAGCCTTACCCGTTTGAAAGGCTGCGTCAATTGTGTCTTGGCGTATCACCAGCGCCGACTTTTCGCGAAATTCGACTATCCATTGGTGAACCTCAACACGCGACACCCCGTTTGATTCAACAAGCGTTAGCTGAAAATCTTGGCGGATTGGCGCAATATCCCACAACGCAAGGCATGCGCGGTTTGCGTGAATCCATCGCACAATGGATTGCGCGCCGGTATGCAATACCTCTTCTGGATGTGGAAACTCAGGTGCTACCCGTGAATGGCTCGCGCGAAGCGCTGTTCGCATTTGCCCAAACGGTCATTGATCGCACACGCCCTCAGGCAAAAGTGGTTTGTCCGAACCCGTTTTATCAAATTTATGAAGGTGCCGCTTTGTTAGCGGGTGCCGAACCGGTTTATCTGAATACCTTGCCGGAAAATGGCTTTACCATGGAATGGTCTGCGCTTGCAGAGTCAACCTGGCGTGACGTGCAACTGGTTTATGTCTGCTCGCCTGCCAATCCGACGGGTAACGTGATGACGCTGGAGTCGTGGCGTGCGTTGTTTGAGCTTGCAGACCGGTATGGTTTTGTAATTGCTTCTGATGAGTGTTATTCCGAAATTTATGGCGAGGATAACGCGCCTCCGCTGGGCGCTTTGACAGCAGCCAGACAGCTGGGGCGTGACGATTATCGTCGTTTGGTCGTTTTCTCCAGTTTATCGAAACGATCAAATGTTCCTGGATTGCGTTCGGGATTTGTCGCTGGTGACGCTGAAGTTTTGAAGAAATTTTTGCTCTATCGCACTTATCACGGTAGCGCGATGAATCCGGCGGTGCAGGCAGCGAGTATCGCTGCTTGGAGTGATGAGTCCCATGTACAAGATAACCGGCGTCAGTACGCGGAAAAATTTGCAGCGGTTACGCCCCTCATTGCACGCCATTTGCCGTGTGCGATCCCCGATGCCGGGTTCTATTTATGGGCGAAAACGCCGATAGCGGATACTGAGTTTGCACGCCAGCTTTTACAGCAAAAAAATGTAGCGGTACTGCCTGGCAGTTATCTTGGGCGGGTTGCTGATGGCGTTAATCCGGGCGAAAATTTTGTTCGTCTGGCACTGGTGACCAGTCTGGAAGATTGTCTTGAAGCTGCGCACCGCATTAATGATTTTTGTCTCTCTTTGTGAAAGAAAAATATATGAGCCAACCACTGAATGACTTGCAACAGATTATCGAAACCGCCTGGGAAGATCGTACCAACTTGAAACCCGGGACTGCACCCGCTCGCGTTGGCGACGCTGTTGCTCATGTGCTGGGCGAGCTGGATAGTGGCGCATTGCGTGTTGCCGAAAAAATCAATGGCGAATGGGTAACGCATCAGTGGATAAAAAAAGCGGTGCTACTGTCTTTTCGCCTGGAAGATAACGCGCTTATGGACAATGGCCCGATGCGTTATTTCGACAAGGTGCCGACGAAGTTTTCCAACTACGATACACATCAGTTTGAAAAGGGTGGCTTTCGCGTTGTGCCGCCTGCAGTTGCCCGTCGCGGCAGCTTTATTGGCAAGAATGTGGTACTCATGCCCAGTTACGTGAATATTGGGGCCTATGTTGATGAAGGCACGATGGTGGATACCTGGGCAACGGTTGGTTCATGCGCACAGATTGGTAGAAACGTCCATCTTTCTGGTGGTGTGGGTATTGGCGGCGTGCTTGAACCTCTGCAAGCCAATCCAACCATCATTGGTGACAATTGTTTTATCGGCGCGCGCTCTGAAGTGGTTGAAGGGGTGATTGTTGAAGACAACTGTGTTATCTCCATGGGTGTGTATATCAGCCAGAGCACGAAAATTTATGACCGCGCCACGGGAGAGATTACCTATGGGCGTGTGCCCGAAGGCTCTGTCGTGGTGAGCGGCAATTTGCCATCGGCTGATGGAAAATACAGCCTGTATTGTGCAGTGATTGTTAAACGTGTTGATGCGCAGACACGTGCAAAGACCAGCATCAACGAACTTTTACGCGACTAACACCAGTACGATCAAGGGGGGATTATGGGCACGATGCACAAGCTGTTCAGGTTGATGGTCGCTAAAAAAGCATCTGATTTGTTCGTCTCTTGCGGAGCACCGATTGCCATCAAGATCAATGGCAATGCCATGTCAGTGAATGCAACAGTGATTGATTCGGCCACGATCCGTACTTTATTAATGGAAGTCCTGACGGCGGAACAAATCGAGACGCTTGACAACGAACGCGAGCTGAACGTTCGCTACCCGTTGCGCGATGTGGGCGTGTTTCGCATTTCCTGCTTTTATCAGCGTGGCACGCCAGCCATGGTGGTGCGCTACATTCCGATCGATATTCCGCACATCGACACATTGGGGCTGCCAGAGGTCTTAAAAGATATTGTCATGGAAAAACGCGGTCTGGTGCTGATTGTCGGCGCGACCGGATCGGGTAAATCGACAACGCTCACTTCCATGCTGGATTATCGGAACGAAAATCGCAGTGGCCATATTCTTACCTTGGAAGACCCCGTTGAGTTTTTGTTTCGCAACAAGAAATCCATTGTCAATCAGCGCGAAGTCGGCTCAGATGCCTTGTCTTTTCAAGTGGCACTAAAAAATGCGCTGCGTCAGGCACCGGATGTCATTTTTATTGGCGAGATTCGGGATAAGGACACCATGAGTCAGGCAATAGCTTATGCCCAGTCGGGGCATCTGTGTATCGCCACATTGCATGCCAGTAACAGTTATCACGCAATGAGCCGGATCATCGGCTTCTATCCACTTGAAAATCGTCCGGTATTGCTGGCTGATCTTGCGGTGTCGTTAAAGTCGGTGATCTCTCAACGCCTGGTTAGAAAACCGGATGGCAGTCGCACGCCAGCGGCAGAAGTGCTGCTTAACTCGCGTTACATTGGCGAGTTGATTGAGAAAGGCGATTTGAATGAGATCAAAGACGCCATGGAAAAAAGTATGGTGCCGGGTAGTCAGACATTTGAACAGTGTTTGTTTGCGCTTTACAAAAGCAACACCATCACCTTGGATGAGGCGCTTGCCAATGCGGATTCAGCCAATAATTTGCAGTGGTTGATCAACAATGCGTCGGTAGCTATCGATCCACCTGTTGTCAGTCAGGTCGTTGAGGAGGCGACACGATCGGTGGCCCCCAATACGTCATTTAGCGAGTTTACGCTCAAACTGGATGCGGAAAACTAATGCGGGTTCTTGAAAAAGTGGAGGCGCTTATTGCTCGCGCCTCGATTACTCCTGAAGATGCGGGCTGTCTCGATCTGATTGCTTCGTGGTTAATGCCGCTCGGTTTTTCTATCGAGCGCATGGATCACGGTGGCGTTTCCAATTTATGGGCCAAGCGCCAAGGGACTCATCCTCAAGGCAAAATCATCTGTTTTGCCGGGCACACCGATGTAGTGCCTACAGGCCCGCTTGAAAAGTGGACGTCTCCTCCCTTCACCCCTGAGATTCGCGATGGTTATCTGTATGGTCGCGGTGCGGCGGATATGAAAAGTTCGCTGGCTGCCTGCGTGGTTGCGATGGAACGCTTACTCGCACGCCGTGTCACCAGCGCCGACTCTTTGGCACTCCTGCTCACTTCAGATGAAGAAGGTGATGCGATCAATGGCACGGTGAGGGTTGTCGAAGCGCTCAAGGCGCGCGGTGAGAGGATTGATTATTGCGTCGTTGGTGAGCCCACCTGTGTTGATCAACTGGGTGATACCGTCAAAAATGGTCGGCGCGGCTCGCTCTCTGCCAAGCTTGTTGTAAAAGGTGTGCAGGGGCATGTGGCCTATCCACATCTCGTGAAAAATCCCGTGCACCTGGCTGCACCAGCCTTGGCTGAACTGGTTGCAACAAGGTGGGATGAGGGCAACGAAGACTTTCCACCCACCAGTCTGCAGATTTCCAATGCCCATGCCGGAACCGGTGCTGGCAACGTCAGCCCCGGCACTTTCGGGCTATGGTTCAATTTTCGCTTTTCTACCGCCAGTACCGCCGAAGGCTTGCAGGCTTGCGTGCATGACCTGCTTGATCGGCATGGTTTAACGTATGACATTGACTGGACGTTGGGTGCCAAACCATTTCTCACCCCACGTGGTCTGTTGTGTGCCGCGATAGCCGAATCCATTACACAAGTGACCGGTGTCACCCCGGTGCTGGCGACCACCGGGGGCACATCTGATGGCCGATTCATTGCCGATATATGCAGTCAGCTTGTCGAATTCGGGCCGACCAATGACAGCATCCACAAGATTGATGAGCGCATTGCTGTGGCAGAACTTGAGCACCTGGCCCGGATTTATG
>JALRCC010000166.1 GCA_023257495.1 Rugosibacter sp.
TTGCCGCACTCACTCCACGTGCTGAAATCGAAGGCGAAATGGGTGACCAACTGCCGGGCCTGCAAGCACGATTGATGTCGCAAGCCTTGCGCAAGCTGACATCCAACATCAAGCGCACCAATACGCTGGTCATTTTCATCAATCAGATCCGCATGAAAATCGGCGTCATGTTTGGCAGCCCCGAAACGACCACTGGCGGCAATGCACTCAAGTTTTATGCCTCGGTACGGATGGATATCCGGCGCACCGGTGCCATCAAAAAAGGCGACGAGGTGATCGGTAATGAGACCCGCGTCAAAGTCGTCAAGAACAAGGTGGCTCCGCCGTTCCGTGAAGCCCATTTCGACATTCTCTACGGGGAAGGCATTTCACGCGAGGGCGAAATCGTCGAACTGGGTGTGCTGCATAAGATCGTCGAAAAATCCGGTGCCTGGTACGCCTATAACGGCGAAAAAATTGGTCAGGGCAAAGACAACGCGCGAGATTTTTTGCGTGAACGCCCCCAGCTGGCCACCGAGATTGAAAACAAGGTACGCGCAGCCGTTGGTGTGGTCGGACTCAGCACTTCCCCGAACACCTCGGCAGCCGAGTAATTCGTTTGAATGCACTGCGCAGCCGGGCGATCAGACTTCTCGCTCGGCGCGAACATACCCGTGCTGAACTCGCCAACAAGTTGGCGGCACACGGAACACAGGAAGAAATCAATACCGTGATTGCCGAGCTCCAGGCCTGCCACCTCCAATCAGATGCCCGCTTCGCAGAAAATTATGTACGCTCCCAAGCACCCCGCCTGGGCAGCTTGCGCCTGCGGCATGACATGCTCGCCAAAGGTCTTGACCGCGAATTGGTCGAAGCACACCTCGTGGCTTCCGACGCCCCGGACGATCTGGCGCGTGCACAGGGTCTTTGGAGCAGAAAGTTTGGGGTAGCCCCCGCCAATGCCAAAGAATGGGCACGTCAAGCCCGTTTCCTGCAATCCCGGGGGTTTGCCAGTGACACCATCCGGCGTCTGCTCAAAAATCCTTTGAGCGGAAGCGAAACCCCGCTGATGGAAGATGGAGTTTCTTTGGGAGACAGCAACGCATGACCACAGGAACCACGACGCTGTCAGCGCATAACCTGCGCAAAAAATATAAATCACGCACCGTCGTCACAGACGTTTCGTTTGAGGTCGCCGCCGGAGAAGTTGTTGGGCTGCTCGGCCCTAACGGTGCAGGAAAAACAACCTGCTTTTACATGGTCGTCGGCTTGGTCGCTGCCGATGGGGGCGAAATTCGCATCGATAACAACGAGGCAACTGAAGGTACAAAAAGGGTGGAACACCATCGGCTAACCCATATGCCGATTCATCAACGCGCACGCTTGGGTCTTTCTTATTTGCCTCAGGAAAACTCGGTTTTCAGAAAACTGACTGTAGACGAAAATATCCGTGCAGTACTTGAGTTGCAACAGCTTGAAAAAGAAGAAATTGATGACCGACTGCAAGTTTTGCTGGAAGAATTGCACATTACCCATATTCGTCAAAGCCTGGCAATTTCTCTTTCTGGTGGCGAACGGCGACGGGTTGAAATAGCCCGTGCGTTAGCCACACGCCCACGCTTTATTCTTTTAGATGAACCCTTTGCCGGAGTTGACCCTATTGCCGTCGTCGATATTCAAGGCATCATTCGCTTTCTGAAAGAACGTGGGATTGGCGTTTTGATTACTGATCACAATGTGCGCGAAACCTTGGGCATTTGTGATCGCGCCACGATTATCAACGAGGGACTCGTATTAGCTGCTGGACATCCTGCCGAGATTGTTGATAATGAAAACGTGCGCCGCATTTATCTCGGCGAACACTTCAGAATGTGATGAAACAATCGCTCCAACTAAAAGTTTCGCAACACCTGACGTTGACGCCTCAATTACAGCAGGCTATTCGTCTGCTGCAGCTTTCGACACTTGAGCTCAACGCAGAAATTGACCAGGCGCTGCAAGAAAACCCCTTGCTAGAGCGTATTGAACCCGAGCAACAAACCTATACTTCATCACTGGATATCCCCACTCCTGAGTCCACCGCATCCGAAACACCCGGGACGAGTGAGTCTTTTGAAGAGCCAGCAGACTTTGGCAGCCGTGACGAAGAAGGCTGGGGGATTGAGTTTTCCAGCAACACCAGTCCGCGCGACCCTAACGATGATGACCTCGATAGTGGTGATACACAAACTGCCAGCTTGAGTCTGCAAGAACATCTTCACACACAGCTCATGATGTCGCCCCTGTCTGATCGCGAGCGTATGCTCACAGCATTGCTGATCGAATCGCTCGATGACGATGGCTATCTCATGCAATCACTTGATGACTTGCTGGAGCTGTTTTCCGAAGAAGAGACAGATCACGAAACACTGCGCGCAGAGCTCGCCAGCGCACTGTGTCATGTGCAAAATTTTGATCCGCCCGGTGTCGGGGCGCGCAGTGCCAAAGAATGCCTCACCTTACAGCTAACCAACCTGCCTCCATCTCCTGAAAGCCAGTTGGCGCTGAAAGTTGTGGCAAACCACCTGGACCACCTGGCAGCGCATGATTTTCTTCGCATTAAAAAATCCCTGCGTTGTTCTGACGACGAGTTGCGTCAGGCGCAAGAACTCATTTGCTCACTCAACCCACATCCCGGGTCGCAGTTTTCTGCGCTGGATGTACGCTATGTAATCCCTGATGTCACTGTAAAAAAAGTACGCAAGGAATGGGTAGTGACACTGAACAATGAGGCCATGCCACGACTGCGCATCAACAAGCTTTATGCGGATATTTTGAGAGGCGTTGGTACCGGTGAAGGCAGTTCTGCCGGGCTATCAGCTCAGCTACAAGAAGCCAAATGGCTGATTAAAAATGTGCAACAACGCTTTGATACCATTTTGCGTGTATCGCAAGCCATTGTTGATCGTCAGCGCGCCTTCTTTGAACATGGGGTCGTTGCCATGCGCCCCTTAGTCCTGCGCGAAATAGCCGAAGCCGTCAACCTCCATGAGTCAACCATCTCCCGCGTGACCACTCAGAAGTATCTGGCAAGTCCACGCGGTGTTTATGAGCTTAAATACTTTTTTGGCAGTCATGTCGCCACAGATTCTGGCGGCGCGGCGTCAAGCACCGCAATACGCGCACTGATCAAGCAGCTGATCGGTTCCGAGGACAGGAAAAAACCGCTCTCGGATGCGCGTCTTGCGGATATTCTGGGCGAGCAGGGAATCGTTGTAGCACGCCGCACCGTAGCAAAGTATCGTGAACTGCTGCACATCCCGCCCGTCAACCTCAGAAAGAGCCTCTGAGTAACCTACTGACAAGGAAATTATATGAACCTCAATCTCACCGGTCACCATGTTGAAATTACCCCTGCCTTGCGCGACTATGTCAATCTGAAACTCGAGCGGGTAGCCCATCATTTTGATCGCATCACGAGCACTCACGTCATCCTTTCCGTGGACAAGCTGCAACAGAAAGCCGAGGTGACGCTCCATGTCAAGGGCAAGGATATTTATGCCGACGCCATAGATGCGGACATGTACGCTGCCATTGATTTGTTGGCCGAAAAACTAGATCGTCAAATACTCAAGCACAAAGAAAAAACCTCTACACATCACCGTGACAAGCAACTGGATATCAGCAATCCCGTAGACAATCCTTGACCCACTGCGATATATACTTCGCGCCACCGCTGGCCGACCTCTGAAAAGCACCCGATAATTTTCCCGCGCAACTTTTAATGAATCGCATCGCCAACCTGCTGTCTCCTGATAATGTCGTCGCTGCGCTTGATGCAAGCAGCAAAAAACGTGTCTTTGAAGACGCCGGTATTCTTTTCGAGAATCATCAGGGTATTGCGCGCAGCGTAGTCTATGAAGCTCTTTTTGCGCGGGAAAAACTCGGCTCCACGGGTCTCGGACAAGGCATCGCCATACCGCATGGACGCATCAAGGGATTGAAAAAGCCATTGGGCGCGTTTTTTCGCCTGGAAGTGCCTGTGCAATTCGAAGCCCCTGATGGCAAGCCTGTCAGCAACATCTTTGTACTATTGGTGCCGGAAGCTGCCAACGAACAACACCTGCAATTGTTATCAGAACTCGCGCAAATGTTTTCTGACCGCACCTTTCGTGAACAACTCGCCAGCGCACCCGATACGGCGACTTTGCATAGCCTGTTTGCCAAATGGAACGCCAACTAATCGTCTCGCAGCTATTTGAACGTAACCGGGAACGGTTACAGCTTACCTGGGTAAGTGGTGCCTTAACACGCGTTATTTCGGCCAAAGAAGAGTTTGTAGCACCTGCCGATCTGGTTGGTCACTTGAACCTCATGCACCCGGAACGCATACAGGTGATCGGCGCGCCAGAACTTGCCTGGGCGGCAAGGCAAGCCCCACAAAAAGTCAAGCGTCACATGCACACGATCTACAACGCACAGCCACCTGTGTTGATCGTCACCGATGGACTCGATGTATCCGAAGAAATCAGGCATGACTGTGAACTATCCGAAACGCCGCTCCTAAAAACACCACTCCCTGCCGCCTATGTCATCGACACGCTGCGCCATTTTGTTGCCCGTCAGCTGGCTGAAACAATTGCCTTGCATGGCGTGCTGATGGATGTTTTAGGCATGGGTGTTTTGATCACGGGCGACTCTGGTGCAGGCAAGAGCGAGCTTGCACTAGAACTCATTTCCCGTGGTCACGGCCTGGTTGCCGATGATGTTGTGGATGTATCGCGCATCGGGCTGGATGTGCTCGAAGGCCGCTGCCCTGATCTGCTGCGCGATTTTCTTGAAGTGCGTGGACTGGGGCTCATTAATATCCGTACCGTTTTTGGCGAAACTGCCTGCCGCCGCAAAATACGCTTGAAA
>JALRCC010000195.1 GCA_023257495.1 Rugosibacter sp.
TCACGCGCTTGCGTATGGGGATCGAAATGACAACAGAGCGTGCCATGCGCGAGGGCATGGTGGCTGACGTTGAAGAAATGGATAAAACCATCGGTCAATTTCTCGACTTCGCTCGTGTCGACAGTGGCGAAGCATTTTCAGAAATCGATCTGGGCGTGCTGCTACTTGAGCTAGCCACACAATATCAGCGGCGCGGTTTTGCCGTCACCGCGCCACCTGCAGACAACGGATTCAAAACGGTTACTACTGTTACGCGCGGACAACCGCAAGCCTTGCGTCGTGCCATCGGCAATCTGATTGATAACGCCCTGCGCTATGCCGGTCAGGATCAGCCCGTCGAGCTCACGCTTATCCATTCAGGGCAAAAGCTGATCATTGATGTGTGCGATCGCGGCCCGGGCATACCCGAAGAAGCGGTCGAACGCATGAAACGTCCTTTTACACGACTGGATACTGCGCGCAGCAATGCCATTGGTGCCGGTCTGGGTCTGGCCATTGTTGACCGCATTATTCGCACGCACAGCGGTCGCCTGGATTTACTCCCTCGTCCCCAAGGGGGACTGATTGCCCGCATCACACTGCCCGGTTCATGAACATGCCTACAAACAATCATGCCTCTCCCACTGATGCCACCCCGTACACTTTGCTTGGTGGAGAAACAGCGGTACGCCACCTGGTGAAACGTTTTTATGAGCTAATGGATACCCGACCCGAAGCACGGGGCATACGCCAACTGCACCCGGCAGACCTTTCCAGCGCTGAGAACAAGCTCTTCATGTATCTTTCCGGCTGGCTGGGCGGGCCACAACTGTTCATTGAAAAATATGGCCATCCGAGATTACGTCAACGTCATCTGCCATTTGCAATCAGCACCAATGAAGCCAGCCAGTGGATGGACTGCATGCGCCAAGCACTTGCTGAAACAACCACGAATGACACCTTGCGGGCACAGCTCAATATCGCACTGACAGAGCTCGCCTTGCATATGCGTAACCGGCAGGATCACGCCACGCCTGTACCGTAACTCTGCCGCCGAATTTAGTTATCGGGATACAGCGGAAATACCGCCCGCACTTCATAGCGCGGATGCATCGCTTGCGGGATTGATTCAAGTAACACAAATTCACGCACAGACCAATCGAGCGGTGAGCCCAGACGCGGCAATGAGGCACACCGCACCCCGCGCGCAAGCGTCACATGCGGCACAAAATGCGGCGTCATGGGCGGCGGCAAGCCCGCTGCGCTTAGAGCGCTCTTGAGCCGTGCAGCCAATATCCAGGGCAGCGCACCAGCATGCAAGGCGAGCCTCATCGCCGATGGCTCTGCAAAAAGTCGGCGCTGGTGACACGGTGGCAAACGGCAACCCGCCCAAAGCACCCCGCCTTGCGGCCAGAAACGAAGACGATTGAGGCGCACTCGCCAATCCGGTTCGCCTGCACTGTCATTCTCTGCCCCAAGCGCCGCAATCAATTCATCACTCACCGCATCACTTACCGATTGCGCACACGTCACCAGGGTCTCCATCTGCGTTGAAGTAACGCTCCCCATGAAAGCCAGTGTCAGATGCAGATTTTGCACTGGCGTAAGGCGGCCACCACCACGCGCCGCCACATGATTGCCTAAAGCCAGTAAATGCGAAGCCACTTCGTCATCCGGCAACAACGCAAAAAACACGCGATGTTTATTGATCGCAGCTTTCATGTGCCGCCTGCCAATAAAACCACTGCCTCGGCAGCAATACCTTCGCCACGCCCCGTAAATCCGAGATGTTCGGTCGTTTTGCCCTTGATATTGACAGCGGTAATCGCCACATTCAAATCCGCCGCAATGTTTGCGCACATCATCGGCACATAAGACGCCACCTTGGGTGCTTGCGCAATGATGGTGGCATCGACATTGCCTACCCGCCAGCCAGCATCTTTTACCGCTGCCACAGCCAGACGCAGCAAGTGGCGACTATCCGCGCCCGCCCATTGCGCATCAGTATCCGGAAACAGCCGTCCGATATCGCCCAGACCCGCAGCACCGAGTAACGCATCGGTAATTGCATGCAGTAACACATCCGCATCCGAATGCCCCAGCAATCCCTTCGGATAAGGTATTTCCACGCCACCCAGAATCAACTTGCGGCCATCCACCAGCGCATGCACATCAAAGCCCTGACCGATGCGGAATGCAGACGTCATGCGACCTCCTGATCGTTAAAATTACTTACAAGATATTCGGCCAACGGCAGGTCGGCGGGATAAGTGATCTTGAGATTATGCGTTGTAGAGGCCACCAGGCGCGGTGCCAAACCCAGCGCCTCGATGGCACTGGCTTCGTCGGTCACAGTGGGCGAATTGCCTGACATGCCGCTCATTTGGCTGAGCGCCTGCAGTAACAATCCGTGGCGGAACATCTGTGGTGTTTGCGCTTGCCATAAACCGTCACGCGCCACAGTGCCCACGCTGCGGGTGATCTCATCACGAGACTTGGCAGGCGGCTCACTGGCGCGTTTCAAAGTGTCTGCCACCGGCACCGCCAGCAGACCGCCGACCACATCCTCTCCGACGTCGCTCATCAGCTTTTCAAGCAGACTCATCGTCAGACAGGGCCGTGCAGCGTCATGCACAAGCACCCAATCGTCAGCTATCTCACCCTGTATGCGTGCCATGGCAGTCAAGCCATTCAGTACGCTTTGCGCGCGCGTTTCACCACCACAGCGCAGCACGTGTAATTTTGGCCCCAGCGTTGCCATCACCTGATCAGACCACGCCTGATCATCTGCAGCCAACACCACAAATACGCGTTCAATCATCGGGTTGGCACACAATGCGCGAAGTGCGTGCCAGATCACTGGATGACCAGCCAAAGGAAGATACTGTTTGGGAATTGTTTGCCCCATCCGCTGACCGATACCGGCCGCAGGAACCAATGCGTAATATGCCATGGCGCGATTCTATCCAATCACGGCCGTACGCAAGTGATGTGTTAACTTATTGCGCGATAGAACATTAAACCCGCCACGCCAATCACCAACACCGCAAACAATCGTTGCACAGTGTGCTGGGGCAAGTGGCGAATCAACAGACGTCCAATAAACATGCCCATCGCTGTCGCCATGATGAAAGGCAATGCTACAACCATCGGGAAATGATGCCCTTGCAAAACACTCACCAGTATGCTGCCACTGCCTACCAGTGCTATCACCAGCAGCGATGTTGCCACAATGCCATGCATGCTGATGTCAGTCAGTTTGCGCAACGCGGGCACGAGCACAAACCCGCCGCCTACGCCAAGCAAGCCGGTCAAGAACCCCGTGAATGCACCAATCAGCGACAGGATGAATGCTGTTTTGACTGTCCATTGCAAGCGTCCGGTGTCCGGATTGATATGGCAAGGTGCCATAGCTTCATGCCGTTCAGGCGCACGCTTTAACAAGCGGATAGCCACAATCAGCATCGTCAGCCCAAACAGCCCAGCAAGCCATCGTGCCGACACGCTTTGTGCGACGGCCAAGCCCAGCGGCGTCATGGGAACCCCTGCCAGTGCCATCAAAAATGCTGCCCGGTAGCGCACCAGCTTATGGTAAAAGCCCTCTCCCGCACCGACCATGGCAGCACCCGTCACGGCCAAAAGACCTATGGGTGCCGCTTGCGCTACAGTCCATCCTTGGCTGAATACCAAAGCGGGCACTGCCAGAATGCCACCTCCTGCACCGGTTAAGCCCAGCACAATGCCGACGCATAGACCCAAAACCAGGACAGTCAGCATTTAAAACTCCGTTATTTTTTTGGCTGATTAGCCGCAGCAGGCGCTGCGGGTGGCTTTCGATTCGACTCAACCAATTCAAACACCACCATGCCACCCAGCATGGCCAAAGCAAACACCGCGCCTTTGAACACACCTGCACCAACCAACACCAGGGCTGGACCAGGACAAATGCCTACCAACCCCCAGCCGATACCGAACAGCAAACTACCCAACACCAAGCGGCGATCAATATCCCGCGCGGTCGGCATCTGCAGAGGCAAACCCAGCCATGATTGCGTGCGTTGTCGAGCAAAGAAAAACCCGATGCTTGCCACCACAATCCCACCAAGCATCACAAAGGCTAATGAAGGATCCCAAGCGCCTGCAACATCAAGAAACCCATGCACTTTAGCCGGATCAGCCATCCCCGAGACAATCAGGCCAAGACCAAACACAAGGCCAGCAACGAGTGAAAAAAATACGTTCATGATTAATTCGCTCCAAGCAAATGACGCAGTACAAAAACAGTCGCCATCCCACTACCCACAAACAATAGAGTCGCCACAATAGAGCGCGGCGATAAGCGTGAAATACCGCAAATGCCATGACCACTGGTGCATCCTGCGCCATAGCGCGTACCCACACCAACCAACAGGCCAGCCACCACAAGCAGCGGGTAACCACTATCTATTTGAATTTCAGGCAGCGTAGCAAAAGCACCATACAGAACAGGTGCCAGGAATAACCCGAAAATAAAAGCAAAACGCCACAACACGTTACCCGCCACAGGACGCAGCAACCCGCCAACAATTCCGCTGACGCCAGCAATTCGGCCATTGATCAGCATGAACAAGGCAGCGGCTGCACCAATCAGCAAACCACCGAGCAGTGCAGCGACGGGTGTGAAATGTATCGTATCTATAGTCATACAATGCCTCCTTTGCTTGATCTCTTTGTTGGTTTAGGACAATACAGTTGATATAACGTCGTCAAAATCATCAATACCTTTTGATCAGACACTCTGTAAAAAATACGTTTGCCCTCTCGCCGCGTATCGACCAAACCTTCCGCACGGAGTACGGTCAGCTGTTGAGAAAGCGTCGGCTGCCGAATATCCAGCAACTCCTCGAGCTCACCCACCGAATATTCGCCCTGACTCATCTGACACAGCAGCAACAAGCGATCTTCGTTAGACAAAGTGCGCAACACAGCCACCGCCCCACCCGCTGCAATACGCATGGCAGAAATAGACAGCTGAAGAT
>JALRCC010000236.1 GCA_023257495.1 Rugosibacter sp.
CGACGCGGCTGATTCACTTGACCGAGCAAACTTGTGTGGCACCCTGCAGGATTAGGGCAATGATCACACGCCGCAAGCCTGGCCGGTACCTCAACCCAGACCTCGTTATTGCTTGTCACCGCAACAACACAGGCTTTACATTGATTCACTCTTTTCTCCATTCAATGCCATCGCCTAATTGCTTCAGCGCAAGGACGGGTACTTCCCCCATCACCACGAGGTAATGCTGACGAGTCTGCCGGTAATACACATTCAGAGCACCCATGCTGGACAATACCGCCGGGTTGCTTTGCTCTGCTCCCTCGGTATTGGTGCGTGGCTCAATGAATACAGAAATAGTGGCCACCCCATCGGAAAATAAAACATGCAGCGCCGCCTGCCCGAATCCTGATTGACGCTTCATGGCGTTAATACGTCGAAAGCCGGGAATTTTTTTATGAAATACCCAACCCAGATCTTCAGGCACAATTTCGGTTGTAGTGACTTTCTGTACTTGCAAACCTTCCGTTGGAAAGCGTGGCTTTAGCAGTTGTCGTGGCAATGAACCACCGATATCAATCTGGGTGAAGCTGAAAGAATCCAGCGTTTCACCGTGCCCACCTAAAATGACGGATCTTAATAACAGGCCACTCGCATTATCCAGCCAAAACTCATGCCCATAGCGCAAGTTATCACGCGGCTCTAACACGATAACGCGACTGTTGATACCCGCGATGCGACCTTGACCCGCAGATCGGAACGCATAATTGTCTTGCAGACGACTCAATCCGGCAGACAATAGCGTGGGAAATTGACGGTGTGTTGAACGGGTTTCAACAATCAAACGCTTCTCCATGGGGAAAAAGCTGGTGATCTCATCCCCATTGCGAATCATTTCACGCGGGCTGCCGTCCAGCACCTCTACCCGCTCCACGTCGCGCCCATCGATCCAGGTATGCGCTATGCGCGAAGTTTCCATCCGGTCAGCACTACGGTAAACAAATACACCTTCGTAGGTTAGTTGGCGGGATGCCTGGGCCATCCGCTGCAAAGCCATCAGGCTGTTGTCTGCTTGAGCAAAAGTCGGCGCTAGTGATACGGCGGATACGGCGACCGTCGTCATTAGCGTAAAAAGGCAACCGCCCTGAGCACGCAAAAACCGCATCAGCGATGAACACCCAACACTGACACGGTACGAATATGACTTGCGCCACCGACTAGCGCGCCGCCCTCATAGGCTTGATGAGCCATGAGATATTCCTGCAGCCGGGCGGCTTGTTTTGCCTCGGCAGCAGCAGATAAAGCGGGTGCCTCTGAAACACCGGATACGGCAACTTTCGCGCGTGTGCTAGGGGTATCCATAACAGCAAGACGAGGCAATTCAGGGGATACGACTGCCTGGTTAGCTGCAGTCAGGGAACCAGGCATAACGGGTATTTGAGCTGGTGCCAGAGCGATCCATGCCACCACAGCAACGCCTGCTGCTGATGCCGCAAGGGCCACTAGCTGGCGTTGCCAGCGACGAGTACTGCGCTGGGGTCGCGGCGAGAGTACGGTGATCTCCGACGACAACGCAGCCATCACGCGACCGCTGACATCAATCGCTAAATCAGATTCATGCTGCAGGGCATCCCCGATGACATGATAAAGTGACCAGAGACTCTTCTGCTCCTCGTTGCGCGCTAAAGTTGCTATTGCGCCATTGGCTTCACTGGCTTCGAGTTCTCCATCTACCAATGCAGAAATACGTGTGTTCATCGTCTTATCCTCGCACGTCTACTACCACTACAAGCACAAAAAATCTCCGGGCTACCATCGCTTTTCAGCTGTTGTATCCAGCAATGGCCGCAACTTTAAGGCAATCGCATCGCGTGCACGGAAAATCCGTGAACGCACTGTACCAATCGGACAATCCATCACATCAGCAATTTCTTCATACGACAAACCTTCCATTTCACGTAACGTCAAGGCGATACGCAAATCCTCAGGCAAAGTTTCCACGACGGCATTGACGGTTTCGCCAATTTGTTTGGTCATAAGTAACCGCTCCGGCGTTTCATTATTTCGCAATAACTCGGGTTCATCGTAATTTTCAGCCTCTTCACCGTCGGTTGTTGACGTCAGCTGTGCTCGCTTGCCATGCGTAACCAGCCAGTTTTTAGCCGTATTGACCCCGATGCGGTATAGCCATGTATAGAACGCACTATCATTACGGAAGTTCGGCAGCGCCTTGTAAGCGCGGATAAAACTATCCTGAACAATATCTTCCACCTCGGCTGGGTCACGCACCATGCGTGACACCAACCGCGCAAGCTTGCGCTGATACTTGGTGACCAATAATCCAAACGCTTGCTTATCGCCAGCTTGGACACGTTCAACAAGTATCTGATCTGCTTCACGATCTCCCATGGGCTTTGTGCTTTGATTCCGCCTAAAAACAAAATTGTGCAGCCAATCTGACTGCTAGTCAGTATATCAAGCCCATCTGCGCATTTCATGTTGAGTGCCCTCTTGATCTTCCGCACATCCCTGGTAACCCGCAGGTTCACACGTCTGCCGATAGCAGTGGAGACTTTACTGCTGACGAATAGTTCCCTTCTGGATGAGTGATATAGTTGCGCCCCATGAAACAAAAAAAGCCGAAGGATCCGAAGTCTATTCAGCACTTCGATGTGCTCATCATTGGCAGTGGACTCGCAGGTCAGTCGCTGGCGCTTCGTCTGGCAGATACTCATCGAGTTGCGCTGGTGACCAAAAAAACACTGGGAGACTCAGCCTCAGCCTGGGCGCAAGGCGGCATAGCCGCTGTCCTGGATGAAGCCGATACCATTGATGCCCATATTGCCGATACGCTGACTGCAGGGGCTGGTTTATGCGATGCCAGCGTGACACGCTTTGTCGTCGAGCATAGCCGCGAAGCAATTGATTGGCTCATGGCACGTGGTGTGCCTTTTACTCGTGATGATTCATCCTTTGGATTTCATCTCACCCGCGAAGGCGGTCACGGGCAACGCCGTATCATTCATGCGGCCGATGCGACCGGGAAAGCCGTACAGGATACGCTCACCGAGCAGATCCGAAGGCATCCGCAAATCACTGTTTTAGAGCAGCATATCGCGGTAGACCTGATTACCTCCAGCCGACTCGAAGTCGGCTCCAATCGGTGCCTTGGCGCTTATGTGCTGGATATTAAAAATGATACCGTCGTCACTCTGGGGGCTGACCATACGGTATTAGCAACGGGTGGCATCGGGAAGGTCTACCTTTACACAACCAATCCGGATACTGCAACAGGCGATGGTATTGCCATGGCCTGGCGCGCAGGGTGCCGGGTTGCCAACATGGAATTCGTACAATTTCACCCGACGTGTTTGTATCACCCACACGTCAAGTCTTTTCTCATTTCTGAGGCTTTGCGCGGCGAAGGTGGCCTTTTGCGTCTGCCTGACGGCACCCGCTTCATGCCGGATTATGATCCACGTGCTGAATTGGCCCCGCGTGATATTGTTGCGCGCACCATCGATTTTGAAATGAAGCGCCATGGCGTGGATTGCGTTTTTCTTGATATGACGCATAAACCGGCGGATTTTCTCAAAGCGCACTTCCCCACCATCTATGCACGCTGCCTGGCGCTCGGTATTGATATTACCAAAGAACCCATTCCCGTAGTACCTGCCGCCCACTACGCTTGTGGCGGAATTGTGACT
>JALRCC010000266.1 GCA_023257495.1 Rugosibacter sp.
AGCAAGATTTACGTTTACCAACTTAACATTACTTTTAAATTCAAATACACATCCAAATTGCGATAAGTCGGACGTAATTTGTTTGGAGTCAATTCCGAGTGGAGAAAGGGCCGCGCCATTTTGCAAAGCACCCCAAAAAATAGCCGTTCCTTAAAAGTCGGAAACAATGCGGCGGTGTAAATCTGCAACAGATAAATGGCAGATGAAGAAAAAATCCACATACATCATCTTCAAATGCAGCACGATCACTCCACAGAATTAGATAACTAATTATGAGAGGAGATCGGACTCGATCGCCGTTAAGCGATCGAGTCGGTCAAAAACCAGTCGCCTTTACGCCTTACGCCTTTACTTCTGGGCGTTGCCGTAATCACCCATGGTTTTCTTCGTGTTCTGCCCAGTTGCACCCTCAGCAGCGGATTTGGCCTGGCTTTGGTTGGCAGACGCATTCTGCCCAGCGATCTCATTGGTCATGCCTGCCATTTGACTGCGAATCGCTTGACCAAAAAAGCTGTAGACACCAATAGCTGCAACCGCAATCAGTGCAACGATGATGATGTATTCAGTCATACCTTGGCCGATCTGCGCAAATTTACCGTTAAATTTCTTCATTTGTTACCTGCCTCCAATTGATAAGTAAAAATATAAACACCCCCTAAATGCCGGGCAAACATATCATTTTTAGTGATTTGATATCAATAATTACCTAATTAATTTCTTGGCGGATTCAGGTTTGAAGGTGAAAGAGTCCATTTTGATTAACGGGTGTTCATAATGTGGAATATCTTGCCCCATCAACCGCCAAGTCGAAGTTGCCAATGAACTACACCTATCCACCATCAGCCTTGAGCTGACCCATAACAAGGGGGTTCGTGGCTATCGTCCCCGGCAGGCACAGCAGCTGTGCGAAGTGCGGTCGGGCAACAGCCGCAACGCGCTGCGCATCGCCACGGCAGTCTGGGCGGCAGCAAAGGCGGAGCTTCTTCTGCAACACAGCCCCGAGCAGGTCGCTGCCCGCCTGCCGGTGAGCCACGAGACCCTTTAACGGCGCATCTATGCCGACAAGCGTGAGGGCGGCGACTTATGGCGCAACCTGCGCTGCCAGAAGCAGCGCCGCAAGCGCTATGCCTCGGGGCAGAACCGGCGCGGCCGGATTCCGGACCGCCGGCCGATTGCGCAGCGTGCCGCCAGTGTCGAGGCGCGTTGCCGCATCGGTCACTGGGAGGGCGATACGCTGATCGGCACCGGCCACAAACAAGCCATCGTCAGTCTGGTCGAGTGCAAGTCCGGCTTTTGTCTGTTAGCCCATGTGCATCGCAAGACCAGTGAGGCCGTCAGGGATGCCATTGTGCAGTCGCTCCGTGCGTTCAAGGCCCGCGTCTGCACGCTGACCTTTGACAACGGCCTGGAGTTTGCCCGGCATGCCGAGATCGATCATGCCCTCAAATCCACATCCTACTTCGCTGACCCCTATGCCGCTTGGCAACGGGGAAGCAACGAAAATACCAACGGCTTGGTGCGCCAATACCTGCCCAAGTCCAGACCGTTTCATATCGTGACTGACGAGGAACTTGCGATGGTCATGGATCGTTTGAATCATCGCCCCAGGAAAAGACTGAACTGGAAAACCCCTCATCAGGTATTTATGCCATCATTTACCCGCGTTGCACTTCGTGGTTGAATCCGTCTTTGTTTAAATCATATTTTCATCGAAGAGTGGCTACAAGCGTCTTATCTGCCCCCACCATCAATCGACGCCATCGCAATGAGCCGTAAATACATATTTTCCAATTGGCCGCTAATCGCAAAGCTGCTGACAGGCATGTTGATGATGTCGCTGGTGCCGCTTCTGATATCGACTTACCGCGGTACGGACCTGTCAATCAATGCTTTACGCGAAAACGAACTAAGGAACATCAAGCAGGTTTCCGGGAACATTGCCGGAAGAATTGCGCAACTACTGACTGACTCACGAAGATTCGCAGCCTATATTGCCGGCGAAGATTCACTGATCAAACTAGTTGAAAACGCGACTCCTTTCAGGAAAGAAAAGGCAACGGCTGCAATGCAGCATTTGATCGGGTCCAATCCCGACATTGATCTAGTGATCGTAATGAACAGAAACGGTGATGCCTTAATGAGCACGGAGCCGAGCGTCATCGGAAAGAACTTTAAATTTAGAGAGTATTTTCTGTCGGCAATTCAGGGACGTCCGTTCACCACCAGCATCATCGTCGGATCAACATTAGGTGGCTCTGGCGTCTACATCGCCAACCCAGTCAAAAGCCGCGCGGGCCTCGTTAGCGGCATCGTGGTGCTGCGAATAACCGAAACATCAATTCGCGCGATTGTCGAAGATGTGCGCTACTCGAAAACACGCCATGGGTTCATAGTTGACAGTGACGGCGTGGTGGTTTACCACCCGGACAAGGAGTGGCTGCATCACAGCCTAATGCCACTGACCAAGGAGACCCAAAAACGTATTTCGCAAGACCGCCGTTTTGCAAAAGAATCGATCGATAGCTTGAATCTTCCCGAGCTTAACGAGGCTGCCACCGGCGCCAGGGAGCCGGGAGCGTTATCATTTCCCGACCGACAAAACAGACCGCATATCGCTGGTTACGCACCGGTTCGTGTCCACCCCTGG
>JALRCC010000087.1 GCA_023257495.1 Rugosibacter sp.
TTCCAGTCGTTGAAACCGGTTTTCAGCAGAAACCCCTTTGGTGACCAAACGAACGCCCAATCCGTCCGCCAGTTTTTGCGCCAACTCGATCTCCATGCCTACCGATTTGCCGGTGGCGTCAACCGAGCCAAAAGGCGCCAGGTCGGTTTTGACGCCAACCACAACTTCGCCCCGCGCCCGGATAGCCTCCAGGGTCGGGCTTTTGATGAATGGAGAATCGGCAGCCAGGACGAGGTTGCATTCAAAGCATAGGCTGATCAGAGCCAGTAAGGCCCCGAAGAGCCGGTTGCGTCGCAACTGAGTCATTTGGCCGCAGCCACTTGGTCGAGCTTGCTCTGGAGTACTTGCTGAAGATGCGAGCGCACCAGGGGGGCTGCTAGCGGCGAGCTTGTTTTGTGCATATCCGTTACCGAGGCGCCCGGAGGGATATAGATCCGTTCTGAAATGGCAATCCGTTCACCGGTATCGAATCCGTCATCCACTCTGTGCAGGGTGAGTACACAAAAGTCGGCGTTGTCCTGAATGAGGTGTTTGAAGGGGTTGCCGCCGGCATAGCGCGACGGCCAGCCGGCATTATCGCTCGGATGAAGATTAAAAAAACCGGCTGCCGGATAGTTATAGAGACGCGGGTCGATGCGCTGGCCGAACGTGGCCATAATGCAGTAGTCGGGTCGCCATTCTTGCTCGAATATCTCGTAGAACTCCGGGGTTTTTACCCGCCCGGTGAAAACCGGTACGTTATGGCGTTTGGCAAGATCCTGAACCATGGTCGCTTCAACCACCGTGTGGGGGTATTGCCAGACCCGTTTGTCACGACTGATAAACGTAGATCGCGGATCGTCGGTCGCGACACCGACTAGGTGCAGTTTTTCATGCAGAGGTCCATCCAGAATTTCATTAAGGACATGAAACCCCCGGTAGTAACTACCAAAGAGCGCGATTCTGAGTTTGTTGGAACAGGCTGTCACGGGAGCGGTCTTGGTAGAAAGCGTAATTGAGCAATTCAATGCGGAGTTCATTATAATCAAACAACTCGTTAATGAATGTTAAGCGCATGAAAAACAAGAAAGATATTTTGCATCCGGACCATCTGGAGCATGTTAAGGAAATCGCTCAGGATGAGTTGCGCGCGATCAGGATCATGCTGTTAAACCAGTGGCACTGGGTGTTGCTTTCTTTGTTGGGGCTGATCGTTCTGCTGTACTTCTTTAACCCGTTACCGCCATCGAAGATTGTGCTGGCGAGTGGGCAGGCTAATTCATCACTCGAGGTTTGGGCAAAACGGTATCAGCAATATTTTCTGGACGCGGGCGTTAATCTTGAACTGGTGCCAACCAAGGGTGCGCAGGAAAATATCGAACTCATCAATCAGCAAAAGGTGCATGCTGCATTATCTCAGGGGGGGATGCCGGTTAGTCGCGAGGGCATTTATTCGTTAGGCAGCATTGGTTTTATGCCGCTCTGGCTGTTTTACCGCACCGATGGTTTTGATGATCCCAATCAATTTCTCGAGAAGAAAAAGATTTCGGTTAACGTGCCGGGTAGTGGCACCCATCGGCTCATAGAAACGATCCTGGCTCAGCATGAGCTAAAAATTGGTCAACAGTCCAACTTCATCGAGCTGCCATCGGTGCCGAGTGTTAAAGAATTGTTAGCCGGAAAAATCGATGCTGTCGCTCTTGTGGCGGGTATGGAGTCCGGCAACGTACAAAGTATCCTGAAAGACCCGTCGATTAAGATTTACGACTTCGGCATGGCGCGTGCGTACGAAAAGCATCTGGACTTTATCGAAGTAGTCAATGTGCCGCGTGGCGCTATCGATATGAAGCCAATCACGCCGCAAAAAGATGTAGCGATGCCGGCAACGACTACGGTACTTCTGGTTGATGAGGATCTGCATCCGGCGATCCAGTACCTGTTTCTTAAAGCTTCAAAAGATCTGAATAAAGAGTACAAACCCTTCTTCAACCGACCGGGTGGCTTCCCGGCCTACCTTGACCCCACCGTCCCCGAAAGTGAAATTGCCGAGCGTTTTTATGAACACGGCCTGTTTCCCCTGGATCGCTTTGTACCATTCTGGCTTGCCAGCTTTCTGGATCGTGCCTGGTTCTACCTGGTTGCAGCGCTGGCGGTCGTCTACCCCCTGATGCGTATTTCGCCGCAGTACCGGCTGGTGGATTTCAAACTTTCACTGGATCGTGCCTATGCAGTCCTCAAAAGTATCGAAAAAGAGGTCGAACGATCGCATGCAATTGTCGAACTTGAGGCCCAGTCAGATGCTTTGAATCAATTGATACACTCGACCAAAAAACTCTGGGTGCCTATCGGGTGTAAGGAATCCTACTTCCAGCTCATGCAAAATATCGGGATTGTGGAAGCTGAAATAGCAAAAAAACTCGAAGAGGCACGCTCGGCCGAGTGATAAATTTTTTTTGCATCGAAGCCCGCCCCCTGGGTCGAGACTTTTTCGTATACTTCACCCCTTGGTGGAGAGGCTTCAGCAGCTTGTCACCGGTTTAAATCATTTAGTTTCTTGGAGTAGGCATGCAACTTCTTAAAATTTTTCTGGTGAGCGGTATTGTTCTGGCATCTAACCTCGCTATGGCCGCAACAAAAATTGTGGTGAGCCACCCTGAAGTTGAAGCACCGACTTATATTGATCATGGCAAGCCCGGCCAGTCGATTGGTGATATCCGGATCTGGCAATTTGATGCAAAAGCCAATGATGGGACGGCTGTCACGACCGACTGGATTCTCACCACAACCGGTGTCTCAGTTGATACTGGTATGGAGCATCGCATCACCTCGGCCGTATTTTCATTTGGTGATGGCACCAAAGACCAAATCGTGATTCAGGGGGTTGCCCAGTATCCAAGTGTTAAGGCGACATTAGATCAGTCCACTCCGACGCGACGTGCAGTAACGGGGGGCACGGGCAAGTTTGCCGGTGTGGGGGGGTGGGTTGAGACAACGCATTTGCCCAATGGCGGCGGCTGGACTCATACACTGTATTTGAAATAAGTTTGCCTGAATCCGGCAGGTAATACCAAACCTGCTAAAGCAGGGGCTGCTGACCAAAGATCCGTCGCCGAGCCCCTGTGTCCGGTTCAACCTCCCAGCAGTAGCCGGTCCTGGCTTTAATAATCAGCTTATCGCCCTTGATCCACGCATCCATGGCCCCTGGAACCGAAATTTGTCGCAATGCGCCACAGTCCGGCTTGACCAGAAAGATTGATTCTTCTCGGGGAGAGATACGCTGGATGATCCACTTCATGGCGCAAATATTGACAAAATTTACGAACCCCTATCTTACGCCTTTGT
>JALRCC010000098.1 GCA_023257495.1 Rugosibacter sp.
ATGGCGACGATACGGATGAGTACTGTTCATCCCGCCAGGATCTGGTAGATGCCGCCGCAGTAGCTGATGTCATCGGCATCGAGTTTGAAGCCGTCAATTTTTCTAGCGAATATCAAGAACGCGTGTTTGCAGAATTTCTGCGCGAGTATCAAGCAGGCCGTACGCCCAATCCTGATGTACTGTGTAATTCAGAAATCAAATTCAAGGCATTTCTTGATTACGCGCTGGCCCTTGGCGCAGAGAAAATTGCTACCGGGCATTACGCTCAGGTAAGGCAATTTTTGGGTGAATGGCAATTACTCAAAGCTGAAGATGGTACGAAAGATCAAACCTATTTTCTGCATCGACTCAATCAGGCACAGTTAGCAAAATCGTTATTTCCCATCGGTCATCTGTATAAACGCGATGTGCGAAAAATAGCGGCTGAAGCTGGATTACCCAATCACGCACGCAAGGATTCCACCGGCATTTGCTTTATTGGCGAGCGGCCTTTCCGTGAATTTCTCGCACGCTACATCCCCAGGCAGCCCGGTGAAATACGAATTTTTGGCACAGATCAAGCCATTGGCAGCCATGAAGGGCTAACGTATTACACCTTGGGGCAACGCGAAGGATTAGGCATCGGCGGGGTAAAAAATGCCTCTGAAGCCCCTTGGTTCGTGGTCAGCAAAGACATGGCACGCAATATTCTCTACGTTGTACAGGGCCATGATCACCCTGCCTTATTCTCGCAAAGCCTTGTGGCAACTGATCCTTCGTGGATTTCCGGCAAGCCGCCGCACACGCACTGGGTGTATGCGGCAAAAACCCGTTATCGACAACCTGATGCCGCGTGTCAGATTGAAAGGATCTCCACCCATGAATTCGAGACCGTTTTTGCTGCACCGCAATGGGCTGTCACACCGGGACAATCTGTTGTAGTCTACGAATCATGCGTTTGCTTAGGGGGGGGGATCATCACTAAAAACCTTACGCTGAATGCATAAACAAGATTGAAAAATGTGGTTAGAATTTTCCTCGGGTAACTGCCCGCAAATTTCTGGAGGTATTTTTGAATGAATAAAGCTGAACTGATTGAAATTGCAGCCACCGGAGCCGACGTCAGCAAAGCAGCTGCTGGTAAAGTTCTTGATAGCATCATTGCAGCCGTTGTTAAAGCAGTTTCCAAAGGTGACACCGTAACTCTCGTAGGTTTTGGTACCTTTAAATCTGCCAAGCGTGCCGCACGTACAGGCAAAAATCCCAAGACCGGTGCAACGATCAAAATCGCTGCAACCACTGTGCCAAAATTCAGCGCAGGGTCTGGCTTCAAGGATGCAGTATCAGGCAAGAAAAAATCAGCCAAAAAGTAATCCTGCATTACTGTATTGCACTACCTCAACGGGCTCGCAATGCGGGCCCGTTGTATTTCAGGGCGAAGCCTCACTCAACTCACTTTAATCAGGGGCGATCCATGATTACCATTCAACATACCGATCATCTTGTTCAGTTCGCCATATTCGGTGAATTCACGCTTGCCGACTTCAAGGAATTCGAGGAGCTCGTGCTCTACAAAGTACGCTTTAGCGGTCCCGTGAATCTTCTGGTGGACGTGCGTGAAATGCTCAGCCTGACGATTGATGTCGCCTGGGAAGAAATCCGCTTTTCGCGCGCCCACACGCATGACTTCACCCGCATTGCCGTGCTCACCAGCAGCCAATGGGTCACATGGAGCGCCTGGCTATCACAAATTTTCGTGGCAGCGGATGTGCGCGTCTTTGAAGAAGAGCCCGTTGCACTCGCCTGGCTTGCTGAAACTATCAGCACGCAGTAACTCCATTTACTGATGACGTGCTAATGCCCAGGCAACGTGTTCGCGCACCATTGCAGAAGGGTCGTTCGCACGTGCATGCAAGGCGTTCATAACATCCTCATCGGTGGGTGCATTGCCTAGTGCCACCGCAATGTTGCGCAACCAGCGCTCATACCCGATACGCCGAATTGCTGAACCTGCCATTCGCTCGGTAAATTCGTCTTCTGTCCAGGCGAAGAGCTCAACCAGCGTCGCCTCATCCAGGGCATGACGAGGCGCAAAATCCGCTTCGCGCGTGAGTGGCGCAAAGCGGTTCCACGGACAAGCCAGCTGACAATCGTCGCAGCCATAAATACGATTACCGAGGTCTTCTCGCAACGGCTCGGGAATGCTGTTTTTCAGTTCAATCGTCAGATAGGAAATACAACGCCGCGCATCCAGTTGATAAGGCGCGACGATGGCCTCCGTTGGGCAGCTATCAATACACGCCGTGCAACTGCCGCAGTGATCGGTCACCGGGGTGTCGGGTGGCAGAGGCAATTCACTATAAATTTCACCCAGAAAAAAATACGACCCCACCTCGCGATCCAGCAACAAGGTGTGCTTGCCACGCCAGCCCAGGCCGCCTTGTTTTGCCAGCTGCACTTCCATCACCGGCGCGGAATCGCTGAATACGCGATGCGCAAATTCACCTAATGCTTCTGTCATTCGATCAGCCAAGGCTTGCAGGCGTGCGCGCATCACCTTGTGATAATCACGGCCCAAGGCATATCGCGAGAGATAGGCACGGTGAGTATCTGCCAGCGTTTCTTTTGCATCGGCACTGACGGGCCGGTAATTCATCCGCGCCGTGATGATGCTTTGCGTGCCTGGCACAAGTTCGGTAGGCAAAGCACGTTTAGCACCTACTTCCGAGACGTGGGCCGCCATATAATCCATCTCGCCATGAAACCCGGCAGCCAGCCAGGCAGCCAGCTGAGTCGGCGCATCGCCCGTCTCGGCACGAGCAAAGCCAATGGCATCAAAGCCCAATTCGCGGCCCCAGCGCCGTATGTTTTCTTTCACTGTGTGCCACTGATCATGCATGATGCGCATCTTACTTTAGCAAGCCGGTTTTCTTTGCCCGATGAAGCGGCGACACTCGACTTCGGCGCACAATTTGCGAACGCCCGGTGTCTTGTCCCCGGTCTGGTGATCTGGCTGCACGGCGATCTTGGCGCGGGGAAAACCACCTTCGTGCGCGGCCTGCTACGCGCCCTGGGTGAAACCGGTCCGGTCAAAAGCCCGACCTATACGCTGCTTGAAGTTCATGTGGTTTCTGGATTAAACTTATATCACTTTGATTTTTATCGACTCAATCAGCCGGAAGAATATCTCGATGCAGGCTTGGATGAATATTTTTCAGGAAGTGGCGTGTGTCTGGTCGAATGGCCAGACAAGGCCGAGCCGTATCTTGCTCCTGCAGATATTCACATTGACCTACGCGTGGTCAATACGCCGGAGGCAGCCACAGAATCGCCTGACGCATCACACATCGCTATCTCCCACTGTGA
>JALRCC010000224.1 GCA_023257495.1 Rugosibacter sp.
GCAGATTTCGCAGAACTGGTTGCGTTTGTGGCCGCGTTTTCCATCAAGCCCCCTGTCAGGTCAGCAAAACTTCAGACTAAACGTTATTTGACCCGGTTGCGATATTCTGCCGTGCGGGTGTCGATTTCAATCTTGTCGCCAATGTCGACGAACAGTGGCACAGGTAATGTAAAGCCTGTGGTGATTTTAGCGGGCTTCATGACTTTGCCGGAGGTGTCACCTTTGACGGCGGGTTCGGTATAGACCACTTCGCGCACGACGCTGTTCGGCATCTCGACCGAAATTGCCTTGCCGTCATAGAACACGACTTCCACCGGCATGCCATCTTCAATGTAATTGACAGCATCGCCCATATTTTCGGCTTCGACTTCATACTGGTTGTAATCAGCATCCATGAATACATACATGGGTTCAGCAAAATACGAGTAAGTACATTCTTTGCGATCGGGCACCACCTGATCGAATTTGTCATCCGCTTTATAGACGGCTTCGGATGCGGCACCGGTCAGCAGGTTTTTGAACTTGAATTTAACAACCGCCGAGCTACGGCCGGATTTGTTGTATTCAGCCTTTTGTACAACGAGGGGGTCATTGCCGACCATGATGACATTACCGGCACGGAGTTCTTGAGCGATTTTCATGAGTTTGCTTCCAGCAAGGTGGAACAATAAAAAGAATAATTGGCTATTTTAGCCGGTCAATGCAGAACTGTACAAGATTGCGGGCAAGATTCGGTTGTCTGGCGAGCGCAGCAGACCAGCGCTGCGTTACGGCAGTCAAGATGGGCAGCGTCGCGGCGAAGGCAGGCCAGTTGAGCGTGCCTGCGTTATTCCAGGCATGCCAGAAGGTATTCATGGTGGCCATTGCTGACGTATTCACCGTCTCACCAGCGCCGACTTTTTGTATAAAACGCGCAAGAAATGCCTCAAGCTTCACCCGATGCGCATCGTCCGCCTGCGGGTAAATCTGCCAGACAAACGGCTTGCCTGCCCACTGGGCGCGCACAAAGGAATCCTCGCCGCGGACGAAATTCAGATCGCACATCCAGAGCAGCTCGTCATAACGCACTTGCGGCAGAAACGGCAATGACTGCACGGTGAGCGCGCCTTGCGTCACCGTTGCCCTATTGCTGCCAGGGAGCAATAACCGGATGGGGTGCTCAGCATGAGCCAAGGCCTGCATCAGTTGCGCGGTGGGGGCAGTGGGATAGCTGAACAGCGATAGGGTTAGCTCATGCGGCGCTTTTTTGGGCAGGCCGAATTCGCTGCGAAAAGCCGTAGCGTCAAAGGCCAGGCGGCGTTGATCGTAGTCAGCTTCGCGCAGCAGGCCGCCGCTATGTTCATCAAACCCGGGAAAGAAAAAATGTTTTACCAACGGTAGACGCGGGTGGGGTGAGGGCTTGCCGTGGAGTTCGCCAATCCAGTTTTCCGCCGAAAGGTATTCGAGGTTGAGCCACACGGGTTTTTTTTCGCGTTGCGCCATGGCGGCAACGTAAGTTGCAGGCAATTCGCAGGCAAAGGCTTCGATCACGACGTCGGCTGGAGAGTCAATGGATTCATCGGGCGATAGGTCGTCAGGCCAAGGCACGATGGTTACCGGGCTCTGTGCATGGTCGGGGGCAAGCCAATCGAGTAGCGTTGGTTTGTCAATCCATAGCCGCACCTGCCAGTCATATTCCTCAGCGAGTTGTCGGGCAAGGCGCCAGCACACACCGGCGTCGCCATAGTTGTCGACAACCACGCAAAAAATGTCACAGTAAATCGGGTGGGGTAATAACTTGTTCGGCATAAGAAGCGGTATCCTATCCGAATGAATCCGACCAAAGGAAGTGCAAAGCCGACCGCAGGAAGTGCCACGCCACTTTTACACTGTACCGAATGCCCGCGCCTGGCGAGTTTTCTGGCCGACATACGCAGCAAGCATCCGGATTATCACGCAAGACCGGTGTTGCCTTTTGGTGACCCGCAGGCGCGCCTGTTGATCGTGGGTCTTGCCCCTGGCATGCACGGTGCCAACCGCAGCGGCCGACCTTTCACGGGCGACTATGCAGGTATTTTGCTGTATGAAACGCTGCATGCTTTCGGTTTTGCCTCGCAGCCGGTATCTGTTGCGGCGGACGATGGATTGCAATTGCTCGATTGCCGCATCACCAACGCCGTGAAATGTCTGCCGCCGCAAAACAAGCCGGAAACCGGCGAAATCAAAACCTGCAACCGCTGGCTGGCCGATGAACTTGCCGCGCCAAAGGTGCGTGTAATCCTCGCCTTGGGGCTGGTTGCCCACAAAGCTGTCTTGATGGCCGCCGGGCTCAAGCAGTCGGCCTTTGCCTTTGCCCACGCCGCGCGCCATGCACTGCCCGATGGCCGCGTGCTGATCGACAGTTATCATTGCAGCCGTTACAACACGCAAACCCGCCGTCTCACCAGCGCCGACTTTTCGCATGTCTTCCGCCTCATCCGCAACGAGCTTTGACAGCCGCAACTTTCTCGCCACGCTGACCGAAGCGCCCGGCGTGTACCGCATGCTCGATGCGGGCGGTGGCGTGCTGTACGTCGGCAAGGCGAAAAACCTCAAGCGCCGCGTGGCGTCGTATTTCCAGAAGACCGGCCACAGTCCGCGCATTGCGCTGATGCTGCAACAAGTGGCACACATGGAAGTGACGGCGACGCGCTCGGAAGCTGAAGCGCTGATCCTCGAGAACACGCTGATCAAGAAGCTCGCTCCGAAATACAACATCCTGTTCCGTGACGACAAGTCGTATCCCTATATCGGGTTGTCGGGCGGCACCTTTCCTCGGCTGTTTTATCATCGCGGCAGTTTTGATAAAAAATCGCGCTACTTCGGGCCGTTTCCGAATGCGCTGGCCGTGCGTGAAAGTATCGAGCTGGTGCAAAAATCTTTTCTGCTACGTACGTGTGAAAACGCGGTGTTCGCCCATCGTTCTCGGCCTTGTTTGCTGCATCAGATTCACCGCTGCAAAGCGCCCTGCGTCGGGCTGATTTCGGCGGAAGACTACGCGGCGGATGTGCGTCTGGCGGAGTTGTTTTTGCGCGGCAAGCATTCTGAAGTCATCGATAATCTCGGCACGCGCATGAACGAGGCAGCCGAGCAGCTCAGGTTTGAAGAGGCGGCGCTGCTGCGTGACCAGATCAAATCCCTGCAAGCGGTGCTGCACCGGCAATATGTCAGTTCAACGCGCGACACGGATGTTGATATTGTCGTGGCTGTAGTGGAACACGGCGAGCCGTGCGTGAACCTGGCCATGGTGCGTGGCGGCCTGCATATGGGAGATCGCGCCTATTTCCCGCAAGCTGCTGGCGGCATCGAAGCGGGCGATGTTCTGGTAGCTTTTTTAGAGCAGCACTATGCCGATAAGCCCGTGCCGACGCGCATCATCCTTAGCCCCTGGCCATTGGATGAAATGCCAGAGGGGTTGCCGGGTGTGCAAACGGGGTCGCCGAAAAATGAAATGGAGCGCGCTTGGCTGACGATGGCAGAAAATAATGCGCGACTTGCGATCACCTCCCACAAGCAGGCCAAAACACGTTCCGGTAGTCGCCTTGTAGCCTTGCAGGAGGCGCTAGGCCTATCTGATCTACCGCGTCGAATCGAATGTTTCGACATCAGTCACACGATGGGCGAAGGCACTGTTGCTTCGTGCGTGGTGTGCGTTGATGGCGCAATGAAGAAAAGCGACTATCGCCGCTTCAATATCAGCGGCATCACCGGTGGCGACGACTACGCCGCGATGCGTCAGGCCTTGACGCGGCGTTATCAAAAAGTGCTGCGCGGCAGCGACCACCCAGACGGTGCAGGGGATATGGCGACTGTGCCGGATCTGGTGCTCATCGACGGCGGCAAGGGACAGCATGCCGTGGCGCGGGAAGTGTTTGCCGAGCTGGGGCTGGATCATTTGCAAAGCGTCGGCGTGGCCAAGGGCGAGGATAGGAAGCCCGGCCTGGAAACCCTGTTTGTGCATGGCCGCAGTCAGCCGCTACAATTAGCCATGGACAATGCGGGCTTTCATCTGTTGCAGGAAATTCGTGACGAAGCGCACCGCTTTGCCATCGTTGGTCACCGCGCACGACGCGCCAAGGCGCGTGGACGCTCGACGCTGGAAGACATCGCTGGCATTGGTCCGGCACGACGCAAAAACCTGCTGGCGCAATTTGGTGGGCTGGATGGTGTGCGTGCGGCTACAATCGAAGACTTATGCCGTGTGACTGGCATCTCGCGCCATTTGGCCGAGGCCATTGTTACCCAATTACGCTCATGAAATTGAATATTCCGAATGTGCTGACCTGGGGCAGGATTTTGCTCATTCCTATTGTCGTCAGCGTTTTTTACCTGCCCCTGACATCGTTTGAGCAGAACTTGATTGCGACAGGCGCGTTCGTTGTTGCAGCGATTACCGACTGGCTCGATGGATGGTTTGCGCGCAAGCTCAACCAGACTTCTGCCTTTGGTGAGTTTCTTGACCCGGTAGCCGATAAATTGATGGTGGCTGCCGCCTTGGTGATCCTGGTGCAGCTGGGACGTGCCGATGCTGTACTGGCTTTTGTCATCATCGGGCGCGAGATTGCCATTTCTGCTTTGCGCGAATGGATGGCGAGGATAGGCGCAGCGAAAAGTGTGGCGGTGTCTTTTGTCGGTAAATTTAAAACTGCAGCGCAAATGACTGCTATCCCGATGTTGTTATGGCACGCGCCACTAGGCCCGATTGACCTGCAAAAGCTGGGTGGCTGGCTGCTTTGGGCGGCAGCTGTACTGACATTGTGGTCCATGGGCTATTATTTATTCAAAGCCGGACGAGAGATATCTGCGTTGAAGCATTGACAGCCAAAACATGAACGCTATAATTCGTGCCTGTTTTGCGGGAGTAGCTCAGTTGGTAGAGCGCAACCTTGCCAAGGTTGAGGTCGAGAGTTCGAGACTCTTCTCCCGCTCCAGATTTCAAGGAAAGGGAAAACGTTTAAACGTTTTCCCTTTTTAGTTTTACCCTGG
>JALRCC010000009.1 GCA_023257495.1 Rugosibacter sp.
TCTCCGCCACGGGCTTTGAGTGAATCAATCATGTACTTGAAAAACTCGACATGGCCACCTTGATAAGACGATACGGCAATACCGTGCGCGTCTTCTTGCAAAGCGGCAGTCACGATTTCATCGACAGAACGGTTATGTCCGAGATGAATCACCTCAACCCCGGTTGCTTGCAAAATACGCCGCATGATGTTGATTGATGCATCATGCCCATCGAACAACGATGTCGCCGTGACAAACCGTATTTGTCGCGTCGGCTTATAAGGCACCTGTGCCAATGGGGAAGAGGGAATGATCTGGTTCATGCTGCTTATTCTAAACCAAGCATTTCCTGATAATCTGTTGTTCACGGCACCTGGAGTATCAGCTCGAACTGCATGCCACGCCGTATCACCAGCGCCGACTTTTCATTTGCGAATGTTTCATAATCTCTATGAACCTTTATCAAGCCATAATCGAGCAAACCGCTGATGCCTTTATTTTTTCCGACCCTGAAGGGCGCATCCAGCTGTGGAACCACGGGGCTGAAGTTATTTTCGGGTTCCCGGCCCAGGATGCTATCGGCCAAACGCTGGATATCATCATCCCCGAACACCTGCGCCAAGCCCATTGGATCGGATTTCATAAAGCGATAGCCGCCGACCAGTTATCTTTAGGTGCCCAGGTCATGACCACGCGCTTTCTGCGTCAGGATGGCAGCAAAGGTTATGCAGACATGCATTTCAGCCTGATCAAGGACAACACCGGCAAGCTTATGGGCGTACTAGCTACTGCCCGTGACAGCACCGCACGCTACCTGGCTGAACGCACGTTGCGCGCACGCCTGGCAGAGCTTGCACCTACTGATGAAAGCAAAACTGCGCCATGAGCAACTGCAGAATTTCAATCGGGTTGCCTAGGTGCATCAGATAACAACCACTACTAGCAGTTTGCTCTGGCGACTTATTCCACCGTCACCGATTTAGCGAGGTTGCGTGGTTTGTCGACATCCGTTCCTTTCACCAAGGCAACGTGATACGACAGCAGCTGCAATGGCACAACGTGCAGCACCGGACTCAACAATCCATAGTGCTCCGGCAAGCGCAGCACATGTACGCCAGGCTCTTCTTCTACTACCGAATCCGCATCGGCAAACACATACAATTCACCACCGCGCGCGGCAACTTCTTTCAAATTGGATTTCAATTTTTCGAGCAAGGCATCATTAGGCGCAATGCTGATCACGGGCATATCTTTATCCACCAGCGCCAGCGGACCATGCTTGAGCTCACCTGCGGGGTAGCCTTCGGCATGGATGTACGAAATTTCTTTAAGCTTCAACGCGCCTTCCAGCGCAATGGGGTAATGCTGGCCACGCCCCAGAAAAAGCGCGTGATGCTTGTTGGCAAATTGGGCAGCCCATGCCTTGATGTCGGCCTCACCTGCCAGCACTTTTTGTACTGCCACGGGTAGATGGCGTAGTGCTGTCAGATGTTGCTCTTCGGTTTCTGGCGTCAAACGCCCAGTCTGCTTTGCCAATGTGGCAGCGAGTAGGAATAGTGCGGCCAACTGCGTGGTAAATGCCTTGGTTGAAGCAACGCCGATTTCAGGGCCGGCGCGCGTTAAAAAGCGCAAGGCACATTCGCGCACAATGGCAGATTCAGACACATTGCAGATAGCCAGCGTTCGCCGCATGCCTTGCGCCTTGG
>JALRCC010000017.1 GCA_023257495.1 Rugosibacter sp.
TTAACGACTTTGGCGCACCATGAATCGTTGGTGCAGAAAAGTCGTGCACCGTGCTCACGACTTTTCCGGATTGGTATCGACAGCGTAGCGCTGTAAATCTTCCAGCCGAACAAATTCGAGTGCAGCACTTGAAGTGGCTGCCAATACCACTTGCGGCGCTTTGCCCGCACGCAAGGCTTCTTGCCAGCGTGCGGAACACAAACACCAGCGATCCCCGGGTTTCAAGCCGGGGAATTCATACTCGGGCCGTGGCGTTGACAAGTCATTACCCTGCGCGGCAGAAAAAGCCAGAAAGTCAGCTGTCAGCACCACGCACACGCCATGGTTGCCCACGTCTTCATCCGTCACCTGGCAACAGCCGTTGCGTAAAAAGCCCGTCATGGGATCGGTGCTGCAATCCTGCAGCACGCCACCCAATACATTGGTTGCCAAATCTTGTTGCATGAGAAAACCCTCGGTTATGCCTGCCTGCGTTTAAAGCCCGGCATCCGCACGGAGCGCGGCGGCTTTGTCGGTATTTTCCCACGCAAATTCAGGCTCGTCGCGTCCAAAGTGGCCATAAGCTGCGGTTTTTTCATAAATCGGGCGCAGCAAATTCAACATGGTAACAATGCCTTTGGGGCGCAGATCGAAATGTTGCTTGACCAGCTCGGCAATTTTTTCGTCGGGGATTTTTCCCGTGCCTTGTGTGGTGACCCAAACAGACGTTGGCTGCGCCACGCCGATGGCATAAGAAATCTGCACCAGGCACTTATCGGCCAAACCAGCAGCCACGATATTTTTAGCCACGTAGCGACCCGCATAAGCGGCGGAGCGGTCAACCTTGGAAGGATCCTTCCCGGAGAAGGCACCGCCACCGTGCGGGGCAGCACCACCGTAGGTATCCACAATGATTTTGCGGCCTGTCAAACCGCAATCGCCTTGCGGCCCACCAATCACAAAACGGCCTGTGGGATTGACCAGATACTTGATCTGGCCCTTGATCAATTCTTTAGGCAACATCGGCTTGATGACTTCTTCAATCACGGCTTCACGAATCTGCGGCAGCTCGATATCCGACGCATGCTGAGTGGACAGCACCACGGTATCGATCGAGTGAGCGCGACCGTTTTCATAACGAATGGTGACTTGCGATTTTGCATCCGGCCGCAGCCAGGGCAAACGGCCATCCCGGCGCAAGTGCGACTGCCGTTCCACCAGACGATGCGCCAGATAAATCGGCAGCGGCATCAGTGAAGGAGTTTCATTGCACGCATAACCAAACATCAAACCTTGATCGCCAGCGCCTTGATTGAGGTCATCGTCATAGGCTTTATTCACGCCTTGGGCGATGTCGGGCGACTGTTTATCATAGGCCACCAGCACAGCGCAGCCTTTGTAATCAATACCGGATTCGGTATTGTCATAGCCGATACGCTTTAATGTTTCGCGTGCAATGTGAATGTAATCGACGTTGGCCTTGGTCGTAATCTCACCGGCCAGAACCACCAGACCCGTGTTGCACAAGGTTTCAGCCGCAACGCGGGAATGCGGGTCTTGCGCCAGAATGGCATCCAGGATGGCATCTGAAATCTGGTCGGCAACTTTATCGGGATGGCCTTCGGATACGGATTCCGAAGTGAAAAAATAAGCTTGACTCATGGTTTTGCTCCTAACAAAAATGCCCCGCGATGCTGGCGAGGCAGGCTCCTGGGGCATGAGCAAGCGACGCTTTAGCGAAATTTATTGTCCGGCCCAGGTTTTACCCCCAGACCTTCTCCGCCTCGCAAGTTGTCATTTAACCCAGCGGAAGCGGCCATTGTAATCTAGTGTCCGCTGTCAATCAAACAGCTGGCCATCGGCGGTTGTCCATTGGAATATCGGAATAATGCATCCCGTTTGGCAGCATAAAACGTCACTACCCGATAATTCGTCGATAATTCGCCTTTGATACCTGGTCAATACCACTCGCCTGATTACCGCTGATATGTCTTTGCTGTTTCGTCTCTGTGCTTACCTTCCTTTGCCACTCTTGCATAACCTCGGCGCATTGCTCGGTTGGCTCACTTGGGTATTGTCGCCCACCTACCGTCGCAACCTTGCCAAAAATCTTGCCCTGGCCGAGTTTTCTTCTTTTAAATCTGCAGCGATTGCCGAAGCGGGCAAAGGATTTTTGGAGTTACCCAAAATCTGGTTGCGCCCGCACGATGAAGTCATCGGTCGCATCGCCAAAGTGACCGGCTGGGATCTGGTAGAAACAGCAGCCGCCACAGGTAAAGGAACTCTGTTTTTAACGCCGCATTTAGGCTGCTTTGAAATAACCGCACAATACGTCGCCGCCCACAAACCACTAACCGTGATGTTTCGGCAACCGAAGCAAGCCTGGCTGGAACCCTTGATGCGCCAAGGTCGAGGCAGCAACTTCAATCTTGCGGCAGCAGACATGTCCGGCGTGCGGCGCTTGTTGAAAGCCTTGAAGCAAGGTCAAGCCGTGGGCATGTTGCCCGACCAGGTACCCAGCGTGGGCGAGGGGGTTTGGGTGCCATTTTTTGGCCGCCCGGCATATACCATCACGCTTGCTGCACGCTTGGCAGAAACGGGGGCAACAGTGATCCTCACCTATGCAGAACGCCTGCCCTATGGCGCGGGTTATCACTTGTATTTTTTACCCTTGATGCACCCCTTGACCGGCGATCTTGCTGCGCGGGCGGCACAAATCAATGGCGAGATCGAACGCTTGATTCGGCAGTGTCCAGGTCAATACCTGTGGGGCTATAACCGCTATAAAGTGCCCGCAGGTACCCAAGCGCCATGACGCATCTCTTGCTTGCTGCCATGTGGCTGCTGCACTGGCTGCCCATGCCATTGCTATCCGCTTCAGGACGCGGTCTGGGTTGGCTGCTGTACTATCTGGTGCGTGAGCGGCGCCACATTACGCTGACCAATCTGGGGCTGTGCTTTCCTCACCTATCGCCCGCCGAAAAGTCGGCGCTGGCAAGACGGCACTTTGCTTATTTTGGGCGCAATATGCTCGAACTCGGGCTGTGGTGGTGGGCTTCTGCAGACCGCATTCGCCGTTTGGTCAAGATCACGCATGGCGAACGTTTAGCCGCCTGTCATGGTCGGCCCGTCATTTTTTTTGCACCACATTTTGTCGGCCTGGATGCCGGCTGGATACGGCTGGCGATGGATCACGCCATGGTGACGATTTATGCCCGAGCAAAAAATCGCACCTTCAACACCGCCTTGCGTCGTGGGCGTTTACGTTTTGGAAAAACCACGCTGTTTTCTCGCCAGGACGGTATCAAATCGATCATCCGGCCCATACGCGAAGGGCGTCCTTTTTACTATCTACCCGATATGGATTACGGTGCCAAAGACGCCATGTTCGTGCCTTTTTTTGGCGTACCTGCCGCCACCATTACCGGCCTGTCACGGCTGGCAAAACTCACCGGGGCAACGGTTGTCCCGATCATCACGCGCATGGCAGGCAACCACTATGAAATAGACATTGGCGAGCCGTGGCAAAACTTCCCGACCGATGACCCCGCTGCAGATACGCGGCGCATGAATGCATTTTTAGAAATGGAAATTCTGCGCTCACCGGCGCAATACTACTGGCTGCACAAACGCTTCAAAACCCGTCCACCGGGTGAGCCCGGTTTTTATGGATCACCCCGAAATTAACCCAATCAGGTTTGCTTAGCCTGCTCAATTCGACCGATTACGCAAAGCCGTCTCGGCTACCATCTCTCTCATGAAAATTCGTTTTACCAAAATGCAGGGCGCAGGCAATGATTTTGTCATGCTGGATGCCATCCGGCAGACATTTGAGCTGACCGCGTCGCAGATACGATTCATCGCCGATCGCCATTTCGGTATCGGGTGCGATCAAATTCTGGTGGTTGAAAAAGCCACCCGCCCCGATGTCGATTTTCGTTATCGCATTTTCAATGCGGATGGTGGCGAGGTAGAACAGTGCGGTAACGGCGCACGATGCTTTGTGCGCTTTGTGCACGAACAGGGTTTAACCACCCAGCGGCAGATTCGCGTGGAAACACTCTCGGGAATTATTTCACCTCAACTCGAAGCCACGGGAGAGGTCACTGTCGATATGGGTCAGCCACGTTTTTTGCCCGCAGACATTCCTTTTATCAGCGAACGTGATGCCATCGTGCACACGCTGGTTGCAGGCGACACATCGGTCGATATCAGTGTCGTCTCGATGGGTAACCCGCATGCGGTACAGGTGGTGGCTGACGTTGATACAGCGCCGGTGGCTGAACTCGGACCATTGATTGAATCCCACCCGCGCTTTCCAAAGCGGGTGAATGCCGGGTTCATGCAGATCATCGATGCACACACCGTGCGCTTGCGCGTGTATGAGCGGGGCGCAGGAGAAACCCTGGCCTGCGGCACAGGCGCCTGTGC
>JALRCC010000021.1 GCA_023257495.1 Rugosibacter sp.
CGCCCTTAGCAGGGGCGTGCCTTCGACCACTCGGCCACGTCTCCAGAAGGATAACAACTCATCACCCCTCAAGGTCACGCAGTATACCCGAAGCTGTTACGCTTCTAAAGCCTTGCGTAAAAGTTAAGATCAATAATCCGAGCCGCTCACACTAAACCACTAGACACTCGCGCGCCTTGACACTTTAAAGCAATATCAAATTATCGCGATGAATCAACTCGGCACTATCCACATAACCGAGTAACGCTTCGATGTCTTGCGTGCCACGACCGGCAATGCGCCGCGCTTCAACACTTGAATAGTTCGCCAGGCCACGAGCAATTTCACGCCCCTCATGCGAGCGACAAGCCACCACGGCACCACGCCCAAATTCGCCCTCGACCGAGGTAACACCGACAGGTAAAAGGCTGCGTCCACTCGTTAACGCCTGGATCGCCCCTTCATCAAGCATCAGCGAACCCGCCAGTTGTAGATGATCGGCCAGCCATTGTTTGCGCGCCGCCAAAGGCGATGCCGTCGCATACAGCAAGGTACCAATCGCCTCACCTCGGCTAGCAGAGATCAACGCCTCTGGCGCATGACCACTGACTATCAGTGTATGGGCTCCACTCCTGGCGGCACGTTGTGCAGCACGCACTTTGGTAATCATGCCACCACGACTGATAGACGACCCTGCCCCACCCGCCATGGCTTCAAACTGACGATCATCTGCCCTGCCATCGGTCACTAAAGTTGCTGTCGCATCACGTCGTGGATCCGCCGTGTACAACCCGGTTTGATCGGTGAGAATGATCAAGGCATCTGCTTCAACCAGATTCGCCACGAGCGCGCCGAGCGTATCGTTATCGCCAAACTTGATTTCGTCAGTAACGACTGTATCGTTTTCATTGATGATCGGTATTACGCCCAGGGCAAGCAGCGTATTCAGGGTTGATCGGGCGTTGAGATAACGTGCCCGGTCAGCCAGATCGGCATGCGTCAGTAAAATTTGTGCAACCTGCAACCCATGCTGTGCGAATGTGCTGTCATAGGCTTGGGCCAAACCCATCTGACCAACCGCTGCTGCTGCTTGCAAGTCGTGCATTGCATGCGGGCGGGCGGCCCAGCCCAGCCGTTGCATGCCCGCAGCAATCGCGCCGGACGATACCAATAGCACCTCACGCCCGGCCGCGCGCAGAACAGCGATCTGGCGGGCGCAGCCATCAATGAATTCAGGCGACAAGCCCTTGCCATTGTTGGTCACCAGCGCACTGCCGACCTTGACAACCAGGCGGCGCGATTCAGCTATCTGTTGTCGCATACAAATGCTGCTCTTCGAGGTGACTCATGATGGCAAAGCACACCTCTTGACAACCCACACCACTAATGCCGGAAATCACAAAATAACGTGCCGGTTGATAGCTATCGACCAGTTTTTTGATGCGTGCCTCACGCTCATCTTCCGGCACCAAATCGATCTTGTTGATCAGCAACCAGCGCGGCTTGTCAAATAGCGACTGGTCATACCGGCGGAGCTCTTCAAGAATTGCCTGCGCATCATGCGAAGGATCTGCATCCGGGTCAAAAGGTGCCAAATCGACCAGATGCAACAGCAAGCCTGTGCGCTGCAAATGTTTTAAAAACCGATGCCCTAAACCCGCACCGTCGGCCGCACCTTCAATCAGCCCCGGAATATCGGCAATCACAAAGCTGCGCCGGTGATCAACACGCACCACACCGAGATTGGGATGCAGTGTAGTGAACGGGTAATCAGCCACTTTGGGCTTGGCAGAAGACACCGCACGAATGAAAGTCGATTTACCGGCATTGGGCAAGCCCAACAGGCCTACATCAGCCAGCACTTTGAGCTCCAACTGCAACTCACGCTGCTCGCCGGGCTGCCCCGGCGTGCACTGACGTGGGGCCCGATTGGTGCTGGATTTAAAGTGCGAATTGCCCAAGCCACCATTGCCGCCTTTGACAATCAACACCCGCTTGTCATGCACATCAAGGTCGGCAATGAGCTCACCTGTCACGCGATCAGTAATGATAGTACCAACCGGCATGGGCAACACCATATCGTCGCCCCCTTTGCCATAACGGTCCGAGCCGTGACCCTTCTCGCCTTTTTGGGCATGGAATGAGCGCGTATAGCGAAAGTCAATCAGGGTATTGAGATTGCGATCCGCTTGTGCCCAAATACTGCCCCCACGACCACCATCGCCGCCATCGGGGCCGCCCATGGGAATGTATTTCTCACGACGAAACGATGCCGCGCCGTTACCACCGTCGCCAGCGAATACTTCAATTCGAGCTTCGTCAAAAAATTTCATGGGATAAAAGTCAAAAGCCCTGTCGTTGCCTAGCGCAACGACAGGGCTTTCATCGCGCAAAAAAGATTAAACAGCAGCTGGAATAATGCTGACCATGCGACGTTTCTTGAGGCCTTTGATGGCAAACGAAACCGTACCTTCAACCTTGGCAAACAAGGTATGGTCTTTGCCCATGCCGACATTCTCGCCGGGGTGAAACTCTGTGCCACGCTGCCGAACAATGATGCTGCCCGCAGAGATCAGCTGACCACCGTAGCGTTTGATGCCTAGTCGTTTTGATTCTGAGTCGCGGCCGTTACGCGAACTACCGCCTGCTTTTTTATGTGCCATGAATAATGCTCCCTAATTCTGGACAATCAGGCGGCAATGCCGCTGATTTCAATTTCCGTAAAATTTTGACGGTGGCCTTGGTGCTTCTGGTAATGCTTACGGCGACGCATCTTGAAAATCGTGACCTTGGGATGACGACCCTGAGAAACCACTTTAGCCTTGACGGTCGCACCGGCGACGAGGGGTGCGCCGATCTTGACCGACTCACCTTCGCCAACCATGAGAACCTGGTCAAGCGTGATTTCAGTGCCTACATCAGCCGGTATCTGTTCTATTTTAAGTTTTTCGCCAGCGACAACGCGATACTGCTTGCCCCCGGTTTTTATGACCGCATACATGATGGTGACTCCAAATGGATAAAACAAAGAGGCGCGCAGTTTACCGAGGTAAGCACTTGAAGTCAATGTTAATTCAGCACTATTCGATGAAAATTCCCCTTCTGCGCCGTCTCACCATCGCCGACTTTTACGCCGACCGCGGCATCATTCCCACTCAATTGTCGCCGGTGGCTTACCGGAAATATCATAGACCACACGGTTGATGCCGCGAATCTCGTTAATGATGCGGTTGGATACACGGCCGAGCAGTTCGTGAGGAAGCTCCGCCCAGCGAGCTGTCATAAAGTCCGACGTTTCCACCGCGCGCAAGGCGACGACATACTCATAAGTGCGTCCATCCCCCATCACACCCACACTTTTCACTGGTAGAAAAACAGCAAATGCCTGGCTGGTCTTCTCGTACCAACCGGCAGCGCGTAATTCATCAATAAAAATGGCATCCGCCTGGCGCAACAGGTTGGCAAATTCTGGCTTGACCTCACCCAAAATACGTACGCCCAAACCCGGGCCTGGGAAAGGATGACGATACACCATCTCATGCGGCAAACCGAGGGTGACGCCAAGTTCTCGCACTTCATCCTTGAACAGTTCGCGCAAGGGTTCCAGCAGTTTGAGCTTGAGTGTTTCTGGCAGGCCACCCACATTATGATGGCTCTTGATGGTGTGCGCTTTTTTGGTTTTTGCACCGGCAGATTCGATCACGTCCGGATAGATCGTTCCTTGCGCAAGCCATTTGGCATTAGGCAGCTTTTGCGATTCCGCCTGAAAAACCTCGACAAACTCACGCCCGATAATCTTTCGTTTTTGTTCCGGATCAGTCACACCTCGCAAGAACCCCATGAACTGCTCAGTAGCATCCACATGAATCACCTTGACGCCCAGATGCTGGGAGAAAGTCTCCATCACCTGCCTGGCTTCATTCAGACGCAATAAACCGTTATCGACAAATACACAGGTGAGCTGATCGCCAATGGCACGGTGAATCAAGGCCGCAGCAACACTAGAATCGACGCCGCCTGAAAGCCCGAGGATGACCTCTTCGTTACCCACTTGCTGGCGTATGGCAACAATAGCCTCATCCACATAATTGGGCATAGTCCAACTGGTGTCGCAATGGCAAATGTCATGCACAAAACGCGAGAACATTTCGCGGCCTTTGATGGTATGCGTCACTTCCGGATGGAACTGCACCGCGTAAAAGCCGCGTGCTTCGTCTGCCATGGCAGCAATGGGGGTGGATTCGTTACTGCCGATAACACTAAAACCCGGTGGCAAAGCCGTAACCTTGTCACCATGACTCATCCACACATCGAGCAGACCATGCCCCTCAGCATTCGTGTGATCCTGCAAGTCACGGAACAGCTTTGAATGGCCACGAGCGCGAATAGCTGCATAGCCAAACTCACGCTTAGTGCCGCTTTCCACTTGACCACCCAGCTGCTTGGCCATGGTTTGCATACCGTAGCAAATGCCCAGCACCGGTACACCTAACTCGAACACCACTGGCGACGCCTGCCATTCTTCACCGGAGTACACCGAATTGGGGCCGCCGGAGAGAATAATGCCGCACGGGTTGAACTCACGGATAAAGTCTTCATTCACGTCAAACGAATGCAGCTCGCAATACACCTGCTGCTCACGCACACGGCGGGCAATCAGTTGCGAAACCTGCGACCCAAAATCGAG
>JALRCC010000217.1 GCA_023257495.1 Rugosibacter sp.
AGGTTTGCGTAGCAAGATCGGCGCTGAGATTAAGCTGCGGATACAGCTTGGCGATTGCGCTGCCGTATTCCGCGTTGGCCGCGTGTAACAGCGCTTCTGCGCCCAGGATGTCGGGGCGGCGGCGCACCAACTCGGAAGGTACGATTAAGGGTAAATCGGACGGTAGGGTGAATTCTTCCAGAGTGAAAGTGGGTAATCGCCCATCTCCCGGGGCACGGCCGGTGAGTGCGGCCAGCAAATGTTCATTCTGCTGGCTCTGTTTGCGCAACAGAGGAAGTCCGGCGCGAGTCTGTTCCACTTGGGTTTGCAGTGCCAATACCTCATCCGGTGCGCCCTGGCCAAGACGCACGCGTTCTTGGGTAATGTGCAATTGTTCATCTTGCGCGCGAAGAATGGCCTCCGTAGTCTGTATTTGTGCCGCAAGCCTGGCTTGGGTGATCGCGGCGGTAACGATGTTGCCCGCCAAGGTCAGCTGCGCACCTTCCATTTCGTGGCGACGATACTCGGTTTGGGCGGCTAAGGCTTCCAATGCGCGGCGGTTACCGCCGGCAAGATCGAGTTGGTAATTTACGTTAACACCCGCGTTAAACAAACTGAATTCCCGCGCCTGGTCATCTTGCCCCAATACGATGGGATTAAAGCGTTGTCGTTGAGCACTGAAACCGGCATCGACTTGAGGATACATCATCGCCCCCTCCTGCGCCGCATGGATTTCCTGCGCCTGACGTAACGTGGCTCTTGCAGAAGCCAGCGTTGGACTGGCCTGAAAAGCCTGTTCTATCAGCGCGTCGAGTTTGGACGATCCCAGATCACGCCACCACTGTGCACTCACATTTGAGCCGATCCTAAAGTGTTGTGCCCCCCCAAAAGCCGTGGCTGCGGATGCCGTTTGAGTTGACAAAGGGGTTGCGGTGTAGGCTGGCATATCGGGGGCGGCCGGTGGTTTGAAATCGGGCCCTACGGTACAACCTGCCAGCAATCCGGCAAAAATGATGACTGTATAGGTCCGAACCGTCATGTGATCGGTCTTCGATCGATCAATGCCGTGACGGTGTATTCCTTCAACGTTGCCCATAAAAATGTTCCACGAACGATTGACGAAAACTCTGATGGCAAGCCAGGCAACTGCTTTGCAGATTCGCAAAGGCTGTGATCACGCCTTGTCCATCGTTCCGAGCGGCAACTTGTTCCAGCGCCCGCGCAGCTTGATGCGTTATTTCGTCATGACTTTCGAATGTGCCCATATTGGTGCCAATGAACGTCAGGATACGCATCTTCTCGATAACGGGCGGCTCTGGATGCTCGGCGATCTGTGGCGCAATTTTGGCGACCAAAGCCCAATCTTCACGAGAAATAGCGTCTGTGATGGCCTGCATACTCCTACCGAGTTCTTGCATGATCCTTTTTAGTTCTAACGGCTTAACTTCGGTATCTCCATCAGCCCAAGCATGCGAGTAGATGCCGGCTATAAATACGCTGGCTGCAATGACAGTCAATAGATTTTTCGGGAAGTTTTGGTATGTCATAAAGCACCTTGAATTTAATTGTTTTCTCACTCAAATCCTCGTCCTTCGCCGACTTCCTCATGGGCCACGCCATCGCGGATATGGTAGATGCGTTTGAAGGTGGGAATAATTTTTTCATCGTGGGTGACAACGATGATGGCGGTCTCGAACTGGCGTGCCATGTCGTTGAGGATACGGATAACGGCCATGGCCCGTTCACTGTCGAGCGGCGCGGTGGGCTCGTCGGCAAGAATCACAGGCGGGCGATTGACCAGCCCCCGCGCGATTGCAACGCGCTGCTGTTCGCCGCCGGAAAGCTGCGACGGCATGGCACGGGCGCGGTGTTGTACATCCAGTGCGGTGAGAAGCTCCAGTGCTTTCGCACGCGCTTTACTATTGGGAATCCCTGCCAACATCGGCAGCAGTGCAACGTTGTCGGTCACATCGAGAAAAGGAATCAGGTAGGGTGCCTGGAATACGAAGCCGATCTTGTCGCGCCGCAAGGCTCGCAGGTCACGTACTTTCCAATCGTTGTCAAAGATCACCTCATCACCCAGAACCATGCGACCGGCAGTCGGATCGATCACCGCCCCCAGACACTTGAGCAGGGTGCTCTTACCGGAACCTGATGGTCCGATGAGTCCTACCACTTCACCCGGAGCAACCTGCATGTCCACGCCCCTCAAGGCATGAACAGCGGTATCGCCCTCGCCGTAGCGTTTCTTTAAACCTTCAATGTGAATGCCTTTGCCGCTCACCTTAGCCTCCTATGGCGTCGGCCGGATCGACCTTGAGCGCCATACGGATAGCAACAAGGCTGGCCAATGCGCAGATTGCCAGCACAGCGAAAAAACCGGCGACGGAATCAAGTGGCTCCAACAGCACATACTTGGGGAAAATCGGCACCCAAAAGGTAGCGGTGATTTTCCCCACCACAAAACCTATAGTGCCAAGCGCAAGCGACTGCTGCATGATCATGCCGGCAATGGTGCGGTTCCTGGTGCCGATCAGTTTAAGCACCGCGATTTCCCGGATTTTTCCCAAGGTCAAGGTATAGATGATGAAAGCAACAATGGCCGCGCTGACGATGCTCAGAATCACCAAAAACAAGGCGATTTGCCTGGCTGATTTATCGATTACTTTGTCCATCAGAATCGATTCCATCTGGGCACGGGTATAAACCTGCAGGCGCGTCCAGCGGCGAATCGTTTCGGCTGCATCCTCAGGGAGTGTGCCGGGTTTGAGCTTAACAAGTACCGCATTAACATAGGTGTTGGTACTTTGCGATGCGTTCACCACAGCGAGCAGATCGGGAATGCCTGGGCGATTGAAGTCCGGGTTCTCGGCATTGCGGCGGCGCTGCTGAACCAGAGCATCGTTGTCTTTCAGAAATTGCGCTTCTTGTGCGTCTTTGAGCGGAATGAACACCATCGGATCACCGTTATAAGACACCGTGCGTTTGGATAATCCGACGACCGTGTAAAAATTGCGGCGGATTCGGATGCGCTCACCGAGCTGAAATCCGCTGGAAATATCGGCAATGGCTTCATAGTGACTACGGGTGATATGTCGTCCAGTGAC
>JALRCC010000007.1 GCA_023257495.1 Rugosibacter sp.
CCATAGCCCGGATGGATCGCATCCACATGGGCCTCTTTGGCGATACGCAGAATATCTTCAATAGCCAGATAAGCCTCGATCGGCTTTTTGCCTTCACCGACGAGATAGCTCTCATCTGCCTTGAAACGGTGCAGCGCGAAACGATCTTCATTGGCATAAATGCCCACCGTGCGGATACCCAATTCACTGGCCGCGCGCATGACGCGAATGGCGATTTCACTGCGGTTGGCAACCAGCAGGCTACGGATTTTTTTCATGATTCAGTCCAAAGAGCAAAGAGTGAAGATCAAAGAGTGAAGCAAAAGACATGCCTTACGAAAAGCATCATAAAACAGCGATGAGCCATTTTACCTGCAGGCTACCTTTGCATAGAATGGCCACGCGGCGTGAGTGCTTTTTTAGTACGACTGAATGGCCTGTACGACCCACCTATAAATAAAACGATCGAGGATACCGCCCCATGACCACCCTGAATCTGTTGGCTTACGTTCCTACCCTGATGCTGCTTTGCTTGGGATTAATGATGTTCGGCTTGGGGTTGTCGCTCACGCTGGCTGATTTTGTGCGTCTCAAGGCGCATCCCAAAGCGGTAGTGATAGCGTTATCACTGCAAATTATTGTGCTGCCACTCGTTTGTTATGCACTGATTGTCTTTTTTGACTTGACGCCTGTCTATGCGGTTGGCTTGATGCTTTTGGCCGCATCGCCAGGCGGCATTTCTGCCAATCTGTTCAGCCATCTCTTTGGCGGCAATCTGGCAATGAATATTTCGCTGACCGCCATTAACACGGTGCTGTCGATTATTACCTTGCCGCTGATTGCGAATTTGGCGATTGATTTTTTTGCTAGGACAGGGCAGGTCGTTCCTTTGCAGATGAGCAAGGTCATTGAAGTGATTGTGCTGATATTGATTCCCGTATCACTGGGCATGCTCGCACGGGTTAAAGCACCGGGGTTTGCTGCGCGGATGGATAAGCCGATGAAAATATTCAGTGCCTTGCTGCTGCTGACATTGATGGGGCTGACCCTGATGCGTGAATGGAATGCGCTGGTGCAGTATTTCAGCCATTTGGGCCCTGCGGTGTTGATTTTTAATCTGATCAGTCTGTTTTCCGGTTTTTACGTGAGCCGACTGTATGGTCTGGATAAACCGATGGCGACAGCCATCAGCTATGAGATTGGCATCCACAACGCGGCGTTGGCCATGTATATCGGCATGAAAGTGCTGAACAATCCGGGGCTGGCATTGCCCTCGGCCATTTATTCAGCGAGCATGCTCATTGTTGGGGCAATCTTTGGCTTTCTGGTGCTGGGCCGAGGAGGTAAAGCGTAAAACGATGGCGGCAGAAGCGATCACATGTTCCTCGTCTTAAGGGGTTAAGGGTTACCTCAGTAACTACACGCCCCACACCACGGGTTTCTGTTTTTTCTGCGCCCATTCAATCAGCTCGAGTAGCGGTGTGGCGCGCTGATAAAGGCTGACAAAGGGGCGCTCGCCTGAGGCCCCTTTTTCTTTGAGCGGTCGATCGTCTTCGGGTATCGCAGCGAGGCGCTCTTTGTCTTCGGCAATCGCTGCTTTCAAGCGGCGAATCGCATCGGGCAATTGCTCGATGGTGAGAATGCCTTTGTCAGCAGGCTCTTTGCCCATGACCTGCATCAAGCGCTGGGCAACATCGCTAAACATGATGACGTCCCCTGCGGCGGCTGATTTGAAGGTGATGATCATGTTCGGTTTCCCTTTTTATTTTTCCAACGACTGATGTTGTAGCCAGTCGAGTAAGCTTTGCGCGGGTTTTTCCCAGTCGTGCTCGAGCATCAGGCCGTGCCCCATTCCCGGGAAAATCTGTGCTTCCACACCATACGTTCGTGCGGTCATTTCAACGAGGGATGCGGCGATCAGGTGATCGAGTTCAGCGCCTTGAACAAGCAGGGGTGTGCGACGGACAAGCGCCGTTTGCGGCAGACAGAAGAGCGACATGTCCCACAGTGCGCGGTGAGACTCGGGTTGCGCCTTATGATAAAAATTCTGCAGTTGATCGACACTGACAGGTTGCGCAAACAGCGCTTCGCGCAAGGAATCGAGTGCCACCTTGCCGCTGCTGAGCATCGTGTTCAAATCTTTCATTAATCCTGGCCGGGAAAACAACAAGCCCACGGCAGCAGACAGCAAGCCTTGTGGTGGCACAGAACACATGAGCACAGCAGCCGGGGCAAGATGTTTTTCGAGATATTTTTGTACGACAAACCCACCCATGGAATGCCCGATGAGAACAGGGGGTGCAGGCAAACTGGCGACGGCTCTCGCAACGTCATTGACATAATCGTCAATGGATAGCGTATCAAGCCGGTCGCGCCCAGGGGAAGCGCCATGACCGGACAAGCTCAAGGCATGAGCTGCATACCCGGCCTTGGCAAAAAACGGCAGAAAATGTTCATCCCAGCACCAGGCGGCGGTGAAGGCACCATGAATAAACAGCAGCGGGGTTTTATGCGTCGCACCCTCCGGTTGGCGGGTGATGAGTTCGTGGGATTGTTTGCGAGAAGTAGTCATTATTATTTTTGATGCAAAGCTATCGTGCCAATGGACGACTGATTCTAGTGTGTTTCTGATGGGTTGCCGGTGTGTTTTAGTATGTCTTTGGTGAGCCCAGTGCTTTGAGTGCGTTGAGCCTTGCCGCATGGATGCGCTGAGCAATCACGAGCGGTTTGGCGGCCGTTGACGGTGATGATGGCACCGTGTCAGCAGCGCCGAGTTTTTTAGCAGGCTGCATCACGTCACGCGCAATCGCACCGGCATCGACTGCGCGAACCGCTGCCAACGCGGTTTGCCACGTTTTTGCTTGTGGATAGGCGCGCTCCTCCCAGCCCAGGCGGCCGCGATAGTCAGCTTCGCACGCCAGCAAGATTTGCACAAAACGCTCGGGTCGGCGCAGGGCATCGCAGGCTTCCAGCACTTCCAGACGCGTGCTCGGACGCAGCTCATCCACGCGATGAATATCGCCGTGATAACGAGCAACCAGCCGTGCCACTTCGCGACAATCGCTCGGGATGCGCAGGCGGTCACACAACGGCATGAGTAGCGCAACGCTTTTTTGCTCATGCCCCGGGTGGCGCGGTAATACATCAGCTGGTGTCAGGCCTTTGCCGAGATCATGCGTGAGTGCGGCAAACCGCGTAGGCAGTGGTGCGTTCATGCGGGCGGCTACATCCACGACCATCATGACATGTACGAAGGTATCAATTTCGGGGTGAAAATCTGCACGTTGCGGGACATTTTTCAGGGCGGCCAGTTCGGGTAGCAATTTGCTCAAGGCACCACAGGCATCGAGCACGTAGAACATGCGCGAGGGCGCGGCTTCCATCAACCCGCGAGAAAGTTCTTGCCAGACCCGCTCGGGTACCAAGGCATCGACTTCGCCATTGGCAACCATGCGTTGCATTAACGCCAGCGTTTCGGGTGCGAGGGTAAAGTCGCTAAAACGCGCAGCAAAACGCGCCACACGCAAGATGCGGACAGGGTCTTCGGCAAAGGCAGGCGAGACATGGCGCAAAATTTTCGCCGCCAGATCGGTGCGACCATTGTAGGGATCGATCAGCGTACCGTCATCGCTTTTGGCGATGGCATTGATGGTGATATCTCGACGGCGTAAATCTTCTGTCAGGGTGACTTCAGGGGCGGCATGAAAAATAAAGCCGGTGTAGCCCGGCGCGGTTTTGCGCTCGGTACGCGCCAGTGCATATTCTTCACGCGTTGTGGGGTGCAAAAATACGGGAAAGTCTTTTCCTACCGGCAAAAAACCTTGCGCCTGCATGGCTTGAGGTGTCGTTCCGACAACCACCC
>JALRCC010000062.1 GCA_023257495.1 Rugosibacter sp.
CTGCATCTCGCCCTCAACCGGATACGCGAGCAGCGTATTCCAGGGGGTGACGCCGGGTGACGTGGCCGCCGGATTCAAGTACGGGAACAAAATGGTGTGCTCGAGCGTCTTGAGCTCGTGGCGCATGGTCTCGACCACTTCCATGCGATTGAAATCCTTGCCGCCATAGCGATAACCATCGACGGCGATCAGCACCTTGGGATCAATCTGGCGGAAGCGATCCAGTACGCTGGCACTGCCCATGTCGGGCGAGCAGGATGACCACACCGCACCGATGCTGGCGCAAGCATAGAAAGCGATGGCTGCCTCGGGCGTGTTGGGCAAATAAGCCACCACACGATCGCCCGGTACGACGCCCATGCCACGCAGGGCCTGGGCTACTGCCGTCACCTGTTCGCGCACTTGCCGCCAGCTGAGCGAAACACGTTCACGTACCTCGGACTCTGCCACTACCGCGACTTTGTCGGCACTCTTGCCCTCGGTGTTGAAACGGAACAGCTGTTCGGCAAAATTCAGGCGGCTGCCGGTAAACCATTCAGCACCCGGCATCGCATGGGTTGTCAAAATTTCGTGATACGGTGCCGAGCTCTTGATACCAAAGTAGATCCATAGCAGGGACCAGAAGCGTTCAAGATCATCAACCGACCATTCCCACAGTGCGTGGTAATCAGGAAAATACAGGCCATGCTCGGTGCCCAGCCATTGCATGAAGTGAGTGAGCCGGCTGTTCGCTACGCGTTCCGCGCTCGGTGTCCACAAAAGCGGGTGGTCATCCGCCATACCTGTCTCCCGGTGGTTTTTGTTAATAGCATGCCGATGATAATGCAAACTCGACACAGGGAGTGCCGAACGGTCGACGGGCCGCGCCTATCGTTCGGTCATGACCTCAATGCAGTGGATGCTTGAGGTCACAGAATATCTCGCGCATCGCCATCAGGGTGATCGTCGACTTCCCGATCACCATGGGTACACGAGCTCGGTCAGCCAGGGATTTCCATAGTCTGCTCGCTATGGCGCGTCAGCAGATAAGCAGTCAGACAACCTGCTCCCAATGCACCTGCAATCCGATACAGCTCATGCTCTTGCGGTCTTGAAGCGCTTTCCACGTGTGGCTGCGACACGCCGGCGACCGATTCAACGCCGGGGATGGCAGCCACCAGCCTCATCATCCTTGCCTCGGTTGCGCTGTCGAGATTCCCCGATAGCGTCACCGCGCCCTGATGCGCATGTACTTCGACATCGCACGTCGGGCACATGGCTCGGCCCAAGCGAGAACGTACGCGAGCTTCAAGTACGTGATCGTCAACCGGTTTGGCCTGCCTTGGCGCCAGTATGCGCAGCAGACCCGCCAGCAAACCAGACCAACGGTTATGCGCCGCATGCAGTTTCTTATCCACCAACCGAGAAGTGGAATGCGATACATGCGTAAATTTGTCTTGTAACAGCGCTCTTCGCCGTCGCCCCTGAACGGGGTCGGCAAGATACATCGCGAGTGCCCCCAGCGCGATGCCACCCATCCAAGTTAGCCAAGGTATCTCGGTACTGCGCGTCTGATATTCCACATTGCTCTCCTTAATGATTCAAAGGGGATCACCGCATCACGGCACGACGGCCGCGCGAGCCGAGTGCCCGCCCGTCAAGGCAGCCCACCGCTGCCCTCTACTGATCCTCAGGCCTTTGACCTTGCGGGCCAAAAAAAGCTCAAAGTTTCCTTGAGGTAAACTTTCCGTTTTGCATCTTCGGCTATCGATCGGAACTTCGCTTGATCGCCCCATTCGAACCGCAAGGCCGGCTCCTTATTCTTTTCATGAAAAAACTGCTGACCGCCTTCGGGCTGCTATTGCTGAGTGCGATCTCTGCCGCGCAAACGACGGCTTGCCTTGAGCATTTTGCGAACAGGATCGCGCCCGAGTTCACGCGGCCTGCACTGCAAAAGAAAACCATTGGTTTGTGTTTCGAAGCCTTTGCGCTCATGCATTCCGGTGTATCGCGAACGCCTTTGTGGGTAGCGGAAAAGCTCACGCGCGAGAGCCTGAGTCGCGCCAGAAGCGTGCAACGCGAAGACAAGTTTCACGCAGAAGAAACGCTGCCCTCTGAAGATCGTGCCGAGTTGCACGACTATGCACACTCGGGATTTGATCGCGGTCACATGGCACCCGCCGCAGACATGCCTACCCTGAACGCACAGCACGAAAGCTTCTCGCTCTCCAATATCGTTCCCCAGCAACGGCAAAACAATCAGATACTCTGGGCTGCGATTGAAGGAGCCACGCGCCATATGACTAACCAGCGCGGTGAGCTGTATGTGATGACGGGCCCGATCTTTGAAGGCGAGAAACTCGAACGCATCAATGCCCGCGTGTTCGTACCTACCCACATTTACAAGGCTGTCTACGACCCGGTAAAAAAAGAAGGGGCTGCCTGGATTACGCCCAACACGGGAGACAATACCTACGAGGTCGTGTCCATCGCTCGTTTGGAAAGACGTATCGGCATCAATCTTTTCCCCAGCGTGTCGGTTGAAGCGAAAGATAAAATTGCGGCATTACCCGAGCCCCGCATGCGCAACCGCAAGCGCAACCCCTGAGAGGCCCCATGAAGCTTCAGCCTTTTGACAATGAAACCCAGTCCATGAATCTGGGCGATCTGACGATAGAGAACCGTCTGGATCAGCTGGAAATCTACGGTTCTCTGAGCATTACCCGGGATCAGGCGGGACTGGCACTGGCGCTGCAACTCAAGCAACTGCTGGATGACACGGTGTCACTTCTGCAGCAGGCGCAGGATTTGCCGACGCAACTGCGTCCCAAGCCGAGCGATCAGGTCGACAATCCCTTCAAATAAGCAGGGTCATTCCCCGCTGCGCGCCGGACCGCTGCGGCACGCAAGTCGCGCAAGACTGGCATACTGTCGCACCTGAACGAAGTGCTGCACGACGCATGACACCCACGCCTGCCAATTTGCGTTCCTACCCGCCGTACCGCGCTGGCTTGAAGCCCGCGCCCTTTCTGCCCATGTCACGTGCAGAAATGAACAAACTCGGCTGGGACAGCTGCGACATCATCATCATTACCGGGGATGCCTATATCGACCATCCCAGCTTCGGCATGGCGCTGATTGGTCGACTGCTGGAATCGCAAGGCTTTCGCGTCGGCATCATCAGTCAACCCGACTGGCATTCGGCAGATGCCTTCCGCGCACTCGGCAAACCCAATCTGTATTTCGGCGTCA
>JALRCC010000150.1 GCA_023257495.1 Rugosibacter sp.
GGGTGGTGCCAAACAAGGCAAGGCGATCATCATCATCAATCCGGCCGAACCGCCGCTCATCATGCGCGACACCGTGCATTGCCTGACTGAAACCGAGCCGGATCAAGCCAAAATCACGGCGTCGATTCATGACATGATCAAGGAAGTGCAAAAATATGTGCCCGGTTACCGCTTGGTAAACGGCCCGATTTTTGATGGCAACCGTGTTTCGATTTACATGGAAGTTGAAGGTTTGGGTGATTATCTGCCCAAGTACGCTGGCAATCTGGACATCATGACTGCTGCTGCTGCACGTACTGCTGAGATGTTTGCCGAAGAAATCATTGCTGGCAAACTTGTTCTGGAACCCGTTGCTGCGCTGGCAGCCTAAGGAGAATAATCATGAGTTTAAAAGGCAAAAAAATTACCGTTCATGACATGACCTTGCGTGATGGCATGCATCCCAAACGTCATCAAATGACGCTGGAACAAATGCGCTCGATTGCAACCGCATTGGATGAAGCAGGCGTACCGCTGATTGAAGTCACCCATGGTGACGGATTGGGCGGCTCGTCCGTGAACTACGGTTTTCCCATGCACACCGATGAAGAATATCTCGGTGCCGTGATTCCCTTGATGAAAAAAGCCAAGGTTTCCGCTTTGCTGTTGCCAGGCATTGGTACGGTCGATCACCTGCGCATGGCGTACGATTTGGGCGTGAACACCATTCGTGTGGCAACGCACTGCACGGAAGCCGACGTCTCCGAGCAACACATCAGCCTGGCCCGCAAGCTGGGCATGGATACCGTGGGCTTTTTGATGATGGCGCACATGAATACGCCGGAAGGTTTGGTCACTCAAGCCAAGCTGATGGAAGGCTATGGTGCGAACTGCATCTACATTACCGACTCTGCTGGCTACATGTTACCGGATGATGTGACCGCCAGACTTTCCGCCGTGCGCGCGGCCTTGAAGCCTGAAACCGAGCTGGGCTTTCATGGCCACCACAACATGGCGATGGGCATTGCCAACTCGATCGCCGCGATTGAGTGTGGTGCAAACCGGATCGACGCTGCAAGTGCAGGCTTGGGTGCGGGCGCGGGCAACACGCCACTGGAAGTGCTGATCGCCGTGTTTGATCGCATGGGTATTGAAACCGGTGTGGACGTGTGGAAGATTCAGGATGTGGCCGAAGATCTGGTTGTGCCCATGATGGACTTCCCGATTCGCATTGACCGCGATGCGCTTACCCTGGGCTACGCCGGCGTGTATGGCTCTTTCTTGCTGTTCGCCAAGCGCGCTGGAGCAAAATACGGTATCTCTGCGCGTGATTTGCTGGTTGAACTGGGTCGGCGCGGGATGGTCGGCGGCCAGGAAGACATGATCGAAGATACTGCCATCACCCTGGCCAAGCAGCGGGCGCAGGCGGCAGCCGATACACCCGCAGCCAAAGCCGCTTGAACACGGAGACAATTGCATGAACCTGGATAAAGCCATCATTGCCAAACTGGCAGAACACCTCGAAAGTTGTGAGCTGGAAGCACGCGATACGCTGAAAATTACCGAGGAATATCCCGCTATGGATTTCGAGGATGCTTATGCTATCCAAGAAGTCATCAAGCAAAGAAAAATTGCGCGGGGAAATAAAATTACCGGTTTCAAAGCGGGCCTGACGTCGCATGCCAAGATGAAACAAATGGGTGTCACCATGCCCGTGTTTGGTTTTATTACAGACTACGGCTGCATCATGGATGGTGCCGAAGTAAAAACTTCCGAGCTGATTCACCCCAAGGTCGAGCCTGAAATTGCGTTTGTTACCAAAGCGCCGTTACGTGGTCCTGGGTGCAATATCGCCACAGTGCTGGCTGCAACCGATTTTGTTTTACCTGGTATTGAAGTGATTGATTCGCGCTACCGTGATTTCAAGTTTGACCTGAAGAGCGTGATTGCGGACAACACGTCGGCAGCGCGTTATGTGGTTGGTGGCATGATCAAGCCGCCATCTGAGGTGGATATGCGCACAGTCGGCATTGTGCTGGAAAAAAATGGTGAACCTGTGGCTTTTGGTGCGGGCGCTGCGGTGCTTAACCACCCTGCGGTTGCCATTGCCATGCTGGCCAATCATCTGGGCGCGCGTGGCGAAGAAATCCCGGCAGGTTCGTTGATTCTGTCAGGCGGCATCACCGAGGCGGTAGCGGTCAAGGCAGGTGATGCAGTGACGCTACGCATGCAGGGTATGGGCAGTGTTTCGCTGCGCTTTGTGTAAGGGGATTTAAATGCCTATCGTGCAGATCAACATCATGGAAGGGCGTAACGACGAAAAAAAAGAGCGCATGATCGCCGAAGTGACGGATGCCATCTGTCGCAGTCTGGAAGTCAAGCCTGAAACGGTTCGGGTGATGATCAATGAAATGCCAAAAATACACTTTGGCATTGGCGGCGTCAGCGCTAAAAAGCTGGGCAGATAACGGCCTGCCAGCAACGCGGGGAAGACATTCTTACAGGGTGATTTGATCATCCGCTCTGTCTGCGCGACACGTTATGTCTTCCCTGCCTGTCTCATCCATTCACTCACTGCCAAGCGAATCAGTCGCTGACTCTGCCCGGCGATTTGCGGGCATTGATCGTGTGTATGGCCCGGGTGCTCTGGTCCGGGCTTTGGCAGCGCATGTGGTTGTCGTGGGCATCGGGGGAGTGGGTTCATGGGCGGCTGAAGCGCTGGCTCGTTCCGGGGTCGGGCGTATTACGCTGATCGATCTTGATCATGTGGCGATCTCGAACATCAACCGTCAGGTTCATGCACTAGAAGCCACTTTGGGTGCGGCCAAAGTGCTGGCGATGGCGGCGCGCATTGCGGAAATCAACCCGGCTTGCCAGGTGGTGACGATTGAAGAATTCATTGACGAGACAAACGTGGGTGGATTGATTCCAGCGTGTGATGCCGTCATTGATGCCATTGATAATGTGCGCGCCAAAGCCGCGCTAATTGCACATTGTCGCCAGCAAGGCATACGCATCCTGACCACGGGTGGCGCGGGTGGGC
>JALRCC010000041.1 GCA_023257495.1 Rugosibacter sp.
TCCCAAGGAAATTTTTGGGGATGAGGCGTTGTTTGAAGAAGAACTCAAGAAGATTTTTTATGGAGATTGCTGGCACGCTGTTGGTCACACCGCTGAAGTGCCGAATGTAGGCGACTTCAAGACTTTTTATCTAGGCCGAGTACCGCTACTGATTGCGCGCGGCAAAGACAATGTAGTACGTGTGTTTTTGAATAGCTGCACGCACCGCGGCAATCAGCTGGAAACCTCGGTCAGTGGCAACCGCAAGGAATTTGAATGTCCCTATCACCGCTGGCTGTTTTCACTTGACGGCACGCTGGCCGCCTGCCCCGGATCGAAAGAATTTGCACCCGACTTCAAGCAGGAGAACTTTGGCCTGGTGGAAGTGAAAAGCGAGCAGTTTCTCGGCCTCATCATGGTCACCCTGGGCAAGAACACCCCACCCTTGACCGAGTGGCTGGGTGAGCTAGTGCCCCCGACGTTAAGTACGATACTCGGTGGTGATGGCCGCCTCAAGCTACTGGGCTATCAGAAAGTGCAGTATGCCTCGAACTGGAAAGGCTATAACGATAACGATGGTTATCATGGCGGGCTGTTGCATACGGCATTCCGCATGCTCAACTTTCAAGGCGGGCAGGGCACTCAGCGGATGAGTGTCAATGGGCACTGGATTATCGAGGCGGAATTAAAACCCGCACAAAATACAGGATTTTTGAATGATCCCTCATTGATCGATTTCAAGGCAACCGACCCCAAGCGCGGATCGCTCATTGTGCAGTTATACCCCTTGACAGTGATGGTCAAACACATGGACGTGATGAATCTGCGCTTTGCCATTGCGCGCGACCATGAAGTGACCGAAGTGCACTACGCCTGCTTTGCGCATGAGGATGATGATGCCGACTTGTTGCAGCACCGCATTCGCCAAGCCTCTAACCTGCTGGGCCCTTGCGGTATGGTGAGCATGGAAGATGCGGCAGTCTTTCAGCGGATTCACATTGGCAACCACACGCCCGGTTTTGCCGAGTTCCAAAAAGGGGTAGCAAGCCTCAGTGAGTTGTCGTTTGATGTGAAACAAAGTGATGAAAGTGGCAATCTGCCGCGCTGGGAACACTACCGCAAAGTCATGGGCTTCAAACGGGAGGGAGAACAATGAGTCAGGCAGTTACCGCCGCACATGCCAGTGCGATAGAAGCACTTCACACGGCCTATTTAGCTGCCTTGGACCAAGGCGACATGGCCGCCTGGGCTGCCACCTTTGCCAGCAATGAAGCCAGCTACTTTTGCATCTCGGCCGAAAACGACCGGCGGGGTTTGCCTTTGGCGCTGATGTACGACGACTGTCGCGGGCGGATTGATGATCGTGTCTCGTTTGTCACCAAAGTGTGGGCCGGCACCTATCAGCCGTATCGTACGCGGCACTTCATTCAGCAGCTGAGCATGAACGTTGCAGGCGCTAACCAATACCGTGCCACCTCCGGCTTCATGATCATGATGACCCCCGAGGGGGGTGCCACCACGATACTCACCAGCGGAGAATATCGCGATCTGATCGATATTCAGGGGGAGGGTGACCAATGTCGCGCCGTGTTTCGCGAACGACGCACCGTCTATGACGCCGATGTGTTGCCGCGTTATATTGTGTTTCCGTTTTGAGGAGAAAAATACGAACTGCGGTTTCAAAATAGAAATCGATCTTTTAGAATAATACCACGCAGAGTGATGACGGGAAGACCCGCAACTTATGTACGTAAAAGGAGACTAAAATTGAAGAAAAAAAATATTTTGGCAGTTGCTGTTGCCCTTGTCCAAGGTGCTGCATTTTCCGCAATGGCAGCAACGGGAGCCGCAAAGGATCCGAATATTGTAATTATCCTTGCGGACGATATGGGGTTTAACGATATCCAACCTTTTGGCCAAACTGTCATTGCTACACCAGTTCTGAACGAACTGGCGTCAGGCGGCATGCGCTTTACGAATTACCACGTGCACGCCACGTGTTCTCCAACCCGCGCCCAGTTACTGACCGGCGTCGATAACCATCGTGCTGGGATGGGGTCGATGGGTGAATTCCACATTCCAGAAATGGACAAGTATCCTGGTAGTTATATCGGAGCAATGAATGAGCGGGTAAAAACCATCGCCGAAGTGCTCAAAGAACGCGGGTACTCCACGTTTATGTCTGGAAAATGGCATCTAGGCGGCAAGAAAGAATATCTTCCACCAGCCAAAGGTTTTGAAAAGTCATTCGTAATGCTGGACGGTGGTGGTAGTCATTGGGATAGTCGAGGATTGCTTGGTGTACAACCGATAACGCGATTCACTGAAGATGGCAGGCCAGTCTCACGTGACACAGGAGAGTTCTCGTCGGATTTGTACACTGACAAGTTCTTGTCCTACATGAAGACAGCACAGAGGGCCGGAAGGCCTTTTTTCGGCTACCTGGCATTTCAGGCAGTCCATGACCCGCTGCATGCTCCAGCAGATTACATCAAGAAGTATCGTGGCAAATTCGCAGAAGGTTATGACAAACAGCGACAGGATCTGTATGCAAACATGAAGAGGCTCGGCGTGATTCCGGCGGGAACAAAAATGTCGGACCCACCCCCCATGTTCAAGCCTTGGTCAAAACTTTCTGCTGACGAGCGTAAGCATCAGGAGCGCCTGAGAGAAATCTATGCGGGCATGATTGATAACATGGACATGAACATCGGCAGAGTTATCGCCGAACTAAAGAAATCTGGAATCTATGACAACACGATTATCTTTTTCTTTTCCGACAATGGTCCGTCTGCTGCATATATGGATTTCTATCCGGGTAATGCTGATGGTAAGTGGATTAAGGAAAATTACGATACCTCGTTTGAAA
>JALRCC010000057.1 GCA_023257495.1 Rugosibacter sp.
TGATGTGGTCGAAGTCGATCTGGTGCGTGCCACCGTCTCACCAGCGCCGACTTTTCAGCCAGCCCCCCCGATACCACCCGTCCCTGAACCTGCGCCCGAACCCAAGCCCATCAGCGAACCATCCCCCGCGCCTTTACCCAAAAAACCCGATATCGCCATCAAGGAAAAAGAGAAGGAAGTTCCAAAACCCAAACTGCAACCTGAACCAAAGCCTGCCGCAGAAACCAAACCCGATACCCCGCCGAGTAAAACCTCTTTTCTCGATCAATTGAAAAAAGAAGCCGAGCACCTGCTGCAACGTAAAAAAACCGACGCCGCTACCGAAGACCTCAATAAAGAAAAAGCCGCCCGCGAAGCCAGTGCCCGCAACAAAGCCATCGCGGATTACCTGTCGCGCATTCGCGGCAAAATCAGGGGCAATATCGTGTTGCCCCCCGACGTCAAAGGGAACCCCGAGGCCATCTTTGATGTCACTCAGCTACCCAGCGGCGAAATCGTCACTGCACGACTACGCCACTCTTCAGGCAATGCAGCGCTAGATGAGGCCATTGAACGTGCTATTCTCAAATCCAACCCCTTACCCAAACCGGAAAAAAGTGATCTTTTTTCGCGGACTCTCGAACTCAGCTTTCGTCCGCTCGATGAGTAATTGGCCAGACGGTATAATTCTTCCATGAAAATTCGACCTTTTTTGTTTGCCTGTGCCATAGGCTTCGGGCTGTTCACCCTCAGTGCTCACGCGCAACTCAGAGTCGAGATTACAGGCGCGGGTGCTAACCGGCTGCCGATCGCCATCGCCGACTTCAGTGGTGATTCATCGGTGACGCAAGGGCTGACTTCCGTGATTCGTGCTGACCTTGATCGCAGCGGCATGTTTCGTTTGATTGATGGCGTCGGCACGCTCAGTGACAACACCAACCCACCCTTTGCCGATCTCAGGCAGCGCGGTGCAGATGCGGTAGCAGGAGGGACAACCCTGGCTTCGGGCAATGGTCGTTTCGAAACCCGCGTGCGACTCTCGGATGTCGTCAAGCAAAACACGCTGGATATGCAGGCCTATGTGCACACCGGCGCGCAGTTACGCGCCACAGCCCATCGCATTGCCGACGCCATTTATGAAAAGCTCACCGGCGAGCCAGGGGTTTTTTCAACCCGTATCGCGTATGTTGTGAAAAGCACAGGGCGCTTTGAACTGCAAATTGCCGATGCGGATGGTGCCAATGCACAGCCTGCGCTAGCATCGCGTGAGCCAATCATCTCACCGACCTGGTCACCCGATGGCAGCAAACTGGCTTATGTTTCTTTTGAAGCCAAAAAACCGATCATCTATATTCACGACCTGGCTACGGCCAAACGTCATGTGGCGGCCAATTTCAAAGGCTCGAACTCGGCACCTGCCTGGGCGCCTGATGGCAACCGTCTGGCTGTCGTACTCACCAAAGAGGGTGGCTCACAACTCTTTTTGGTCAATGCCGACGGTAGCGGGGTAAAGCGCTTGGCAAGCTCTTCCGGTATCGATACCGAGCCGCGATTTTCTCCCGATGGCCAGTTCATCTATTTCACCTCTGACCGTGGCGGCAGCCCGCAAATCTATCGTATCCCCACTACCGGCGGCACAGTCGAGCGCATTACCTTTGACGGCAGTTACAACGTGACACCACGTCCTTCTCCGAACGGCAAAAGCCTCGCTTATATTGCACGCAACAATGGTCGCTTTCAGCTCGCGTTGATGGATCTGGCCACCAAGCAAACACAAATCCTGACGGACTCTTCCAAAGACGAATCTCCCAGCTTCTCGCCCAATGGCCGCATGATTCTGTATGCGACAGAAATTGGCGGGCGGGGAGTATTAGCGGCAGTATCCAGCGATGGCCGCGTCAAACAAAAACTCTCCGTACAGGCCGCCGATGTGCGGGAACCTGCCTGGGGGCCGCTAGTCAAATAATCTCGCCTACTATTCGCCGCCCATTATTAGCTACCTATCTTTCATCACCTATTGTTCGCCCCTACCTACTCTCAAGGACACTATCATGCGCACCGTCAGCCTGCTTTCCGCCACACTCGTTGCTTTATTATTGACCGCGTGCGGCTCACAACCCCCAGCACCAGAACAAAACCCTTCCGGGGTGGAATCCCGCAATCCTTCGGTGATCGAGACCACGCCAATTTCGCCTGTGACAGCAACACCAGGCGAAGGCATGGATCCACTCAGCATGAAAGCCTTGAAAGATCCGAACAGCCCGCTCTCCAAGCGCAGCATTTATTTTGACTTTGACAGCTATGTCGTCAAAGACGAATATCAATCACTGCTGGTGGCGCACAGCAAGTTTCTTGCTGCACATGCCAATATGAAAGTGCTGATTCAAGGCAATGCCGATGAGCGTGGCAGCCGCGAATACAACCTGGCTCTCGGTCAAAAACGTTCCGATGCCATCAAAAAAGCGCTCTCTCTCTTGGGCACTTCCGAAAATCAGATGGAATCTGTCAGCCTGGGTGAAGAAAAACCAACATGCACTGAAGCTACCGAAGAATGTTGGGCGGCAAATCGTCGCGGGGACATTCTTTACTCAGGTGAATTCTGATGCATCGTGCATTTGCGCTGGCCCTATTGCTCTTGGCATTGCCAGCGCATGCCGGTCTGTTTGATGACGATCTGGCGCGTCAACGCATCGAGCAGCTGCGCAACGATGTCAATACGCTCACCCAGCGTACAGAAACGGTCAATAAAAACCAGATTGATTTCGCCAATCAACTAGAAAGCATCCGTACTGACCTTGCCAAACTACGTGGCCAGCAAGAGGTGATATCTCACGATCTGGACGCCGCGCAAAAACGGCAAAAAGATTTTTATATCGATCTGGATAATCGGCTGCGTAAACTCGAGTCCCCTGCCGCTGAAGCCGGCACAACCACACCACCGGCCAAAGTAGATAGCGCAAAAGAAACCCGCGACTATGAAACGGCGCTGAACCTGCTCAAAGCATCAAAATTCAAAGAAGCGGGGGTCAGTTTTCTTGCCTTTCGCGAAGCCTGGCCAAACAGCAGCCTGCTGGACTCTGCAACCTACTGGGGTGCCTATGCCCACGCACAGGCCAAGGATCACAAACAAGCCGCCACCTTGTTCGAGAAATTTGCAGCCACTTGGCCGCAAGATGAGCGCGCACCCGATGCCCTCGAAGCGCAGGCAGATAACCTGAAAGCCCTCAAAGCCACGAACGCCGCGCGTGACGTGCTGCTCAAGCTGAGCACAAAATACCCAGCCAGTGATGCAGGCAAACGCGCCAAGCAAGCACTCAAATCCACCCCCAGCAAGAAGAAGTAACGAGAAACAGTACCCATGCCCGCAGTAACGCCCGCTACCACCGCCACCCGCCATCCCGCCGCGCCTGCCGTGCGTAACGACACGCTGCGCATCACGGAAATTTTTCATTCCATTCAAGGTGAATCAAGCCGCGTGGGGCTGCCCACGGTATTTATTCGCCTCACCGGCTGCCCCTTGCGCTGCACCTGGTGCGACACCGAGTATGCCTTTCACGGCGGCAGTGCCACATCCATTGACGCCATTCTGGCGCAGGTGGCTACATTCAATTGCGCCACCATTTGCGTCACCGGTGGCGAACCACTAGCGCAAAAAAATTGCCTGCCCCTGCTCGGCGCGTTGTGCGATGCGGGCTATTCCGTCTCGCTGGAAACCAGCGGTGCGCTGGACATCAGCGGTATTGATCCGCGTGTTTCGCGAGTCGTGGATATCAAGGCACCCGGCTCGGGCGAAGTGACAAAAAACCGCTGGGAAAATCTCGACCTGCTCACCCCGCACGATGAACTCAAACTGGTTCTGGCCTCACGAGAAGATTACGAGTGGGCCTTGGCGGCGTGTCACGAGCGCCGACTTTTTGCGCGCTGCCCTGTGCTGTTTTCCCCCGTGCAGGGCGAGCTCAAGGCAGAACAGCTCGCGCAATGGATTGTTGACGACCAGCTACCCGTGCGGTTTCAACTGCAATTGCACAAAGTGCTGTGGGGTAATACGCCAGGGCGCTGAGTCGCCAAATCGCTAAATCGCTGAATCGCCGAATCCGGCGCGGGGACGTCATTTTTTCATGGCGTAACAAACGGTTCAGCGAGTGGCAGCGTCCGCTGTCGTGGCACATTGTCAAGCCGCCAATGGCGTATCGCCCACGCCCATAGCTCATCCCGGCTTGCATCCACCAGTTCCAGCGGCGGTTGTTGCCCAAGCAATGTCAGCGCACAGATCAAGCTCGCTACGGGCCGCTTGCTATCCAGCGGTGCTGCCAGGGTTTGTTTCGCCAGCTTCTCACCTGCCGCATTCACCACCACCGGCAAATGCGCGTAAAGCGGAACAGGCAACCCCAAACAATGCTGCAAAAAAATCTGCCGCGCAGTCGAAAGCAATAAATCGGCACCGCGAACAACATGGGTAACCCCCGCCGCTGCATCATCCACCACCACAGCCAACTGATAGGCAAACAGGCCGTCGGCCCGACGCACGATAAAGTCACCCACATCGCGCGATAAATCACTCTCGATGCGGCCTTGAATGGCATCCTCAAAAACAATCGGCGCAGCACCTGCAGATGCAGGGCTCACGCGTACCCGCCATGCCTGTGTTTTTTTGCCCTCGGCCATGCCCAGACGACACGTGCCCGGATAGATTGCCGCCCCATCAGCCGCGAGCAGCGAATCCGCCAGCTCACGACGCGTGCAAGCACAAGGAAACACCTGCCCATTGTTTTGCAATTGCACCAGCGCATCGGCATAGGCTGCTTCGCGCTGATGCTGCCACACCACAGCGCCATCCCACGTGAAGCCAAAACTTTCCAGCGTACGCAGGATGTCTTCGGCAGCAGCCATGGAGCAGCGCGGCGCATCAACATCTTCCATGCGCAGCAGCCATTCCCCACCCCGCGCCCGTGCGTCGAGAAACGAGCCAACGGCAGCAACCAGCGAACCAAAATGCAAAGGCCCCGTGGGAGAAGGGGCAAACCGGCCACGATACAGCGGATAGGAAGCGGACATCAAAATTTGCAGCGCCTATAGAAAAAATGACTCCAAAACGATAGCATAAGCGACCCATTCACTCAGGAACTTTCATGCCCACTCTGCCACTTGATGCTGATAACTTTCAAGCCACCATTACCGACAATGCAACCGTCATTGTGGACTTTTGGGCACCCTGGTGCGGCCCATGCCGCAACTTTGCCCCCACCTTTGAAGCCGCCGCAGAAAAAAGGCCGGACATCGTCTTCGCCAAAGTGAACACCGAAGAACAGCAGGCAATCGCCGCAGCCTTCAACATTCGCTCGATTCCCACGCTGATGATTTTTCGCGATCAAATCGCCATCTACTCAGAAGCCGGCGCACTTGCACCGGCGAGCTTTGATCAGCTCATCGAGCAGGCGATGGCACTGGATATGGATCAGGTACGCAAGGAAATCGCCGGGCAATCGCCATCAGATGCAACATAACTCAATTCGAGAAGATGCCTCAACGATGAGCGCTCAGCGGTGCTTCCTGCTAATGACCCTCAACGCTGGAGCACCGGACGGCAAAAGCAGGTAAAGCCCACTATGGCAGGTAAGGTGCACCGAAGGGGATCGGCTAATCGATATCCGCTGCCCTTGCGGGGCGCAACCCGCGGGCTTGTACACACAATCCAACGAAACAGGTCATCGATTCAGCACCGAGACGCCAGCCGAATATCCACGGAGGCATTGTTCCCTGCCTACCTGCCGACCGGTCCGCGAAAAGTCGGCGCTGGTAATACGGCGAGCGCGGTGATCCCCGGGGGAATGAAAAACGGCGCAGGAGAAACCGCGCCATTTTTTACGCCTCGCGGAGCGTGAAAGGAGTTTTCTATAGACTCAACGTAGAAGTGAGCGGGCTGCGCGGCTTTTCGCGCAAGTCGCCTCGAACGCAGGGTTAGCCCTCATTTGATACTTGGCACTCACCTCACACATACGGCGTGCCATCTTTGTGAACGAACTTCCACTTTCCCCCAACGAGTAAAGCTTTGAGGTCGTCATCGGGATAGCTTCCTTCATCTCCCGGCGTTCTGTCGCCGACTTCGAGGTACACAACTTCTTCTGTGGTTTCGTTGACCAATCGATGGCCGTTGCCTGTGTTCGCTCTGAAACCGGCGCACATTCCAGGAGAGAGCTGGGTTCGGCCTTCGTCGGTGTGAAGTGTTGGGCAACCTTGGAGGATATAGACAAACTCATCTTGCTTCGTGTGGGCATGACGTAGAGCTGAGACTGCATTAGGAGCGAGGCGCGTGAGGTTGACGCCGAAGTTTGCGAGGCCAAAGAGATCGCCAAGGGGACGCTTCTCTCTGCCCACCATGCGCGACGCGAAAGGTTCAGGATAGACGGAAGGTCTGATGCGTGTTGGCACTTCGGATGCGGTGACAGCGATTGGCTTTGATTCTTCTGACATGTGAACCTCGCGAGATGGAAAAATGAATGCTAACGTGAAGGTAAGGGGCGCGCTTTAGCGCGTCCCGCTTAACCGCAGTGTTAGGCGCGGTGGCGGACACTATGCTGCCTTTGCACAACCTGCGGGTTTGTAAACGCGCTCAGTTGAAGCAGGGTATGCCGCAAGTTCACTGGCTGGACGCCTTGGCCTAGCAACAAGCTCGCCACCACAATTGGGGCATTTTCCGTGGAGTACGGACTCGGCACACGACACACAGAAAGTACACTCGAACGAACATATGCGTGCCTCAGTAGACTCGGGCGGAAGTGCCTTATCGCAGCACTCACAGGAAGGTCGAAGTTGCAACATTAAATTCTCCTCGTGGGTATGCGTCACGGATGATACGATATCGATTTTGAACAAAGCCAAAGTCAAAAGCTGTCGTGCTTTCATGCGTAAGACGCACGTCGGCTAGAAGTGGGCCGAATAGCGGCCTCCCGGAGCCAAGCAAGACAGGAATAACGGTAATGGTTATGTCATCAATCAGCCCTGCGGCAAGAAAACTCTGAATCGTAAGACCTCCATCAACATAGATTTTCTTAGCACCGTGTTCAGTCAGCCGTGCAACAAGCGCGCTCGGCGTCTCGTTTGACACCGAGACACTAGGCGGAAGATTAGACGGCAAAGAGACTCCTCGTTGGCTCACGACAGCGACAGGAGTTGAACCATACGGCCAAGAGTCGAAGGTGAGCACCTGTTCAAATGTGTTTCTACCCATAACCAAAGCATCAACATCGGCCATGAATTTGCTATAGCCACAATCTTCTCCGGGCGTTATAGACTTGTTTGCCTCGTTCAGCCAAGCAATGCTCCCATCGCTACGGGCGATAAAGCCATCGAGACTTGTAGCGATGAACACTGAGCATTTTGCTACCACAGCTATTCCTTCCGAGACGCCTAACGTAGAAGTGAGCGGCCTGCGCGGCTTTTTGCGCAGGTCCGCTCGACTGCCGGGTTGGGCCACATGTGGTTCATTTAGAACTTGAAGATGGAGAAGAACCAAGTAATGG
>JALRCC010000111.1 GCA_023257495.1 Rugosibacter sp.
CAATCGCTCATACGATCGTGTGAATTCGTGTTGGGCTGCGATCTTATTGGGCATGCTGTCAGTCCTGTGGGAGGAGTGACACATTCACGCGCTTTGGGCGGGGGTAGGCAAGGCCAGTTTTGCAGAGAGTCGTTCATTGAACTACATTTGGCGCATGAACTTCGAATGGGATGAAGATAAGAGCAATGCGTGTTTCCGGACGCGGGGTTTTGACTTTGCGTACGCCGCGTTTGCTTTTGCGGACCCGGATCGAATCGTTCGCCAAGACCACCGGTTCAGCTATGGCGAAAACCGCTACGAGCTGATCGGTCGTATCGAGGGCCGTCTGTATTTGCTGATTTACACGCCACGGCATGATGGGATACGAATCATTTCGGCTCGGAAGGCCAATTCAAGAGAGGTGAAGCGCTATGAAAACCGTTCGCATGAAGATTGAGTTGAATAACCCCAACGCGAAGTCAGTCGGTCGTATCGATTCCAAGCGCGTTGATGCAACGACAGAGGTTGTGATTGCTCAGCATCAAGCTGAGGATGATGCTAACGCTATGCTGGATGCAGCTAAATTTGCGCGCCGGGTTCGCCGTCGGCTTGGATTTAGTCAGGTCGAATTCGCTGAGCGCATTGATGTCTCGCTAGACACGATTCGTAACTGGGAGCAAGGCAAACGCAGCCCAACCGGGGCGGCAAAGGCGCTTTTGAAAGTTTTGGACAAGGCACCCGAGGCGGCGCTGGCAGCCTTGCATTGATACCAGTTAACTTGACGGTCACTTCCTTATAGCTTCGGCTAATGCTCAAGATATTTATCAGCTTCGTTGTTGCGAGTGTGGCCGTGATTGCTGCGCTCATTTTCACGGGTGCGTCACTTTCGCAGTACATCGCAGTTCTTATTTCAGCCAGCGCCTGCTGGGTGGGCGTAGGGTCTCGGTCCCATGCCCGTGGCTGAAACGCGGTACCGTCCGGCAGCGTGACTGCCTTGCGCCGGCCACGGCGCGTGATCTTGATCGGGATGGTCACGTGGTAGCTGCCGTTGCTGGCCGTGGCAATGTCGGCATCGCCGATGGCAGTGCTCGTGAAATAATGGACTTGAATGCATATGGCTTTTAAGCCATAATCCCCGCATGACCTGGACCGTTCTGTTTCACGACGCCTTCGACACTGAGTTCGGCCGTCTGGCGCAAGATCTGCAGGACGAGTTGCTGGCGCATGCTCGGCTGCTGGCCGAGTTCGGACCAAACCTGGGCCGGCCCACGGCGGACACGCTCAAGGGTTCGCGCTACGCCAACATGAAGGAGCTGCGGTTTTTCTGGCAGGGTGAGGTGTGGCGGGTGGCGTTTGCATTAGATCCCCTGCGCCGAGCGATCCTGCTGGTTGGAGGTGACAAGGGCGGGGCGGACCAGCGACGATTTTACAAACGCTTGATCAATATGGCCGATGAGCGATACGACGATCATCTGGGCGCACTGACCGAGCCAAGCAAGGAGTCCAAGCATGGCAAGAAAACTTGATGAAGTGATGGCGGCGCTGCCCAAAGAGCGCCAGCAACGGGTAGAGGCGCGCGCAATGGAACTGGCCACGCTGAAGGACTTGCGCCTGGCCGCGCTCCAGACGCAGGAGCAGATGGCCGCAGCGCTGGGCGTTGGTCAGGACACCATCTCGCGTTTGGAAAAGCGCAGCGATATGCTGCTGTCGACACTAAGGCACTATGTGGAGAGCATGGGTGGTAAGCTCGAACTGGTGGCCCAGTTCCCGAACCGACCACCGGTGGTGATTGAGCGTCTGGGCGCCGAATCCAGTCCGAGGCGCAAAGCTGCAGCTACCAGACGAGGAGCCCGCGCAGCAGCCTGAATGGGTGTTTTCTGAACGAATTCCGGCCGCTGATTCATATTCTGATTTGCCACCAATACTCAAAATCCCAACCCTTATCCGGTTGGGATTTTTTTCGTCCATTCCCCCCTGAAACGCGTCGTTGCCTCGCGAGCGTGACCATCCCAAAGTCGGCGTTCTCGCCCCAGTCTGGCCGTCTCTGTTCCCGGTTTTCTCTGGTGGTCTCGAGAGCGTTCTCGAGGCCACTTCCATATCCGTCAATGGGTTAGACGAAAAAGCCATCGGCGTCCGCAAGGCTACTTTCAGACCCTTGCCGGTCGACTGGCTGAGCCACATGGTGATTGACGCGGTAAGGAATGTTCCTTACCATAGGGCCAAATTGAGGAGATCAGCTATGCCCGCCATTCACGAGGTCGCCACCATCACTTCCAAAGGGCAGATCACTTTGCCCAAGCCTATCCGTCAGGCGCTAGGCGTGGACTACGGAGGTAAGGTTGCGTTTGAACTGCGGGGATCACAAGTCATCGTCACCCGTGCCAATGAAGCATCCCACGAGGATCCAGCCATTGCTTCGTTTTTGGCCTTGCTCGAAAAAGACATCCGCACGGGTCAGCACTTGTGCAACCTGCCGGACGGGCTGGTGCAGGCTATGCAGGCCGCAGCGACGCTGCCTGTAGATCTGGATGCCGACATTGAAGGCGATGTGGCGCTGTGATCCAGCGTCACGGCTGGAATCTGCTCTTCCACGAATGCCTGTCCGAGCAACTGCAAAAACTGCACGCCGCCGACCAGCGGGCGCGGCAGCAAGACCCACAAGGGTTTGAATCCAACGCCAACGTCCGGCTTTTTGCGGCGCTCTCGAAACTGATCTTTGATGCGGTGCCCAGCGATCCGAACCGGGAGGAGTACCGGCAAGGCAATACGATGGGGGCTGCGTTTCGGCACTGGCGACGCGCAAAGATCGGGCGGCGGTTTCGTCTTTTTTTCCGGTTTGACTCCAAGACCCGGATCATCATCTTTGCCTGGGTCAATGATGAAAATACATTGCGATCTTCAGGCAGCAAGAGTGATCCGTACGCGGTGTTTCAGCGCATGCTTGAACGGGGCCATCCGCCCGATGACTGGGCCGCACTGGTGGCAGCAAGTCGAACTGATTGGGTGTAACGGCTCGAGGATTTGACCCACCACCCAACGGCGCTCGAAAGGCTCCGGGCGCCGACTCCGGGCAACTTGACTGCGTTGAGGTGACATACACACTCGCCACTCAATTGTGAGGAGATATCTCCCGATGTCTATCAGCACCATTTTCGTCAATCACAGCACCCAAGCCGTCCGTCGACGTCTTCGGCTTTGCGCTGCATATGGCGCAGTCAGGCAAAAAGCATGACCAGGCGAAGCCGTTAAAGGGGTTTGGTGGTGCCAGTGTTTTGGAGGTTGTTGAAGACCATATGGGTGACACATACCGTGCCGTGTACACGGTCAAGATCGCTGAGATGGTCTACGTTTTGCACTGTTTCCAGAAGAAGTCCACAAAAGGTATCGAAACCGCAAAGCAAGACATGGACTTAATTCGCGAACGTTTGAAGGCAGCGCAAGCGCATGCCAAAGGAGCCTGAAATGATCGAGATTGAAAAAGGGTCTGCCAACGTGTACGAAGACCTCGGTTTGCCCGATGCTGCCGAAATGCAGGTCAAGGCGACCTTGGCCGCCAAAATTGGTGAAATCATCAAACACCGCC
>JALRCC010000131.1 GCA_023257495.1 Rugosibacter sp.
GGGTTGCAGCCGGGAAAGCCGCCCTGACCGCACTGGGTTTGCGGCAAAATGGCGTCGATTTTGTCGGTTAGTGGATCGCCTTTGACGCGAAATCGGACAGCCGCATAACCCAGCGCCCCGCCGAGAATGATGGCACCCAACGACATGACGATCAGCGCGGCGAGCATTATTTGTATTTATCTAGGCCGGCAAAGCCCATGAAGGCCAGGCTCATCAGGCCTGCAGTGATCATGGCAATGGCCGTGCCACGAAAATGCACCGGCACATCCGCGCCTTCGAGTCGTTCGCGGATGCCTGCAAAAAGAATCATGGCCAGGGTAAAGCCAACTGCACCGCCAAAGCCGAACAAGAGTGACTCGACCAGATTGTGTTTCATGCCGATATTCAGCAGCGGTACGCCCAGTACGGCGCAATTGGTGGTGATCAGCGGTAGGTAGATGCCCAGCACCTGATGCAGCAAGGGGCTGGTTTTCTGGATGGCCAGCTCGGTAAGCTGCACTATTGCGGCAATAGTGACAATGAAAGACAGCGTGCGTAAATATTCAAGGTGATTCGGTGCCAACAGCCAGCGGTCAATCAGGTAGCTGGTGCCGCACGCCATGGTGAGTACGAAGGTGGTGGCTGCACCCATGCCAATCGCCGTCTCCAGCTTCTTCGATACCCCCATGAACGGACACAAACCGAGGATGCGAACGAAGACAACGTTATTGACAAGAACAGCGCCGAGAACGACGAAAAGATAACTAGTCATGACGCAAGCAAATCACGCATTCGTCCTGTAAGTGAATGGAGGTTGGATTATCCTGCTTTTGCAGGCGTTTCGGCAATGGCAGTCAAGGCGCTCGCTCGCTAACTGTTTGTCGGGTAGTTTTTTGTGGCGGCAATACATTCTGGTACGAGTGCCGGGCCGCGATAAATCAGTCCACTGTAGATCTGAACCAGGCTTGCACCTGCATCCAGCTTGGCGCTGGCGCGCGCTCCTGTTGTCACGCCGCCTGCGGCAATGATGGGGATTTCCCCTCCCAGGGCGTGTGCAAGGACGCGAATAATAGCTGTGGATTTTTCAAACAAGGGATTGCCCGACAAGCCACCCGCCTCAGTGGCTAAGGGCGAAGCCTCAACCCCCGCACGGCTGAGCGTAGTGTTGGTGGCAATCACGGCATCCATTCGGTGACGACGTAGTGTGTCAGCAATCTCGGTAACTTGGCCTACGTCCAGATCGGGCGATATTTTCAGCGCCATGGGAACCCAGCGTCCGTGGCGATCAGCAAGCAGGGTTTGTCTTTGCTTCAAGCTTGCCAGCAGATTATCCAGCTCGGACTGGCCTTGTAACTGACGCAGATTTTTGGTGTTCGGTGAAGAAATGTTGATCGCGATATAGCTCGCTTGCGCATAAGCTTTGTCCAGACCGATAAGGTAGTCATCCGCTGCACGTTCTATGGGTGTATCAAAGTTTTTGCCGATATTGATACCAAGAATGCCTCGGTAGCGTATATGTTTTAGCCGGGCCAGCAACGCATCTATCCCCGCATTATTAAACCCCATGCGATTGATGATGGCTTCCTTATCAGTCAAGCGGAACAGTCGGGGTGCAGGATTGCCTGGCTGTGGTCGAGGGGTGACTGTGCCCACTTCAAGAAAGCCAAACCCGAGGCGACTGAGCGCATCCACTGCGATACCATTTTTGTCCAGCCCTGCAGCCAGACCAATTCGGTTTGGGAAATGCAGACCCATCACCTCAACCGGTGGCGAGCTCTGCTGCAGGGGGCGAGGTAAGCCGAGATGGTCGAGCAATGCAATGCCATGCAAAGTGAATTCGTGCGCTCGCTCGGCATCCAAGGCGAAAAGAAGGGGCCGCAATAAGGGGTAAAGATTCATTCGGGTCTATTTGACTAGATGATATGGTGGCACGATTGTAATTCGTGCCTGCAAAACAAATCATCCGACAAAAATTTTCAAAAATCCTTTACAAGGATAAAAAGTGCACCTATAATCTCGCCTCTCTGCTGAATGCAGCGAAGCCTGTAAGACCTGAAGTGACAAGAGCGCAACGGGATAGGCGAAGATCTTTAAAAACCAAACAACCGATAGGTGTAGGTACTTGCTGAGCTGGTGGTGGTAGCAAGCGGTCAGTCTAAATCGAAGGGCTGGCAGCAGGATGGCTTCTGTAAAGAGGGTTTCCTGTTTTACGGGTTGAGCCGTTACTGGCGGGACTAGTAAAATCTGTTACTGCTTTAAGCTAACTATATGAAGCAAGTACTTACACGAAGAAACAAGGAATCAGATGCAAATTTGATTCTCGAAGATTCGTTTGAGTGCGACAAAAGTAAGACACAATCAAGATTAAACTGAAGAGTTTGATCCTGGCTCAGATTGAACGCTGGCGGAATGCTTTACACATGCAAGTCGAACGGCAGCACGGGAGCTTGCTCCTGGTGGCGAGTGGCGAACGGGTGAGTAACATATCGGAACGTACCCCGTCGTGGGGGATAACTCTCCGAAAGGAGTGCTAATACCGCATACGACCTGAGGGTGAAAGCGGGGGACCTGCAAGGGCCTCGCG
>JALRCC010000155.1 GCA_023257495.1 Rugosibacter sp.
CGCCCAAGTTTCGTGGCGTTTAACCCTCATCTGAACCGAGTACACCATGAACCCACTTGTCTCCTGGACGCACATCGACACCGTGTTGCTCGACATGGATGGCACCTTGCTTGACCTGCATTTTGATAACCATTTCTGGCAGACGCATTTGCCTCAACGTTATGCTGAATCGCTGGATCAACCACACGATGTAGTGCGCCACGAATTGATGGCTCGCTTTCGCCAAAACGCAGGCACGCTCGCTTGGTATTCCGTCGATTTCTGGCAAAGTGAGCTGGGTTTGGACATCATGCAGCTAAAAGAAGAAGTGGCGCATCTGATTGCCGTTCACCCGCATGTGCTCACCTTTCTTGCGGCCATCCGGTTGAGTGGGCGGCGCATTATTCTGGCGACTAACGCACATCATAAAAGCGTGACCTTGAAAATGGCCCGCACCGGGCTCACCCCGCATTTTGATGCCATCGTCAGCTCACATGCCTTGGGCGCGGCCAAAGAAGAGCAAGCATTCTGGCAACACTTGAACAAAATAGAACCCTTTGACCCTGCGCGCACGCTGCTGGTGGATGACAGTTTGCCGGTGCTGGATTCCGCCCGCCGCTATGGCATTGCGCATTTGGTTGCAGTAAAAAAACCGGACTCGCGACAGCCGCAAAAAGACACGGCAGACTACCCGGCGATTGATGATTTTTTACAATTGCTGCCACAGTGATACGGCAAAAAATACGATAAAAGTCGGCGCTGGTGATACGCCGTACGGCAAGTTCTCATGGAGAACGGCGCTCGCCGTGCAGGTAAAACACCCTAATACACTCAGTGGCTAAACAACCCATGCAGCATTTTTGCTAGCAGCAGCAAAATCACGCTGGCGAATATCTTTTTCAGCGTGGCCACCGGCAGTCGATGTGCCAGCCGCGCACCAAAAGGCGCAACCAGCGTGCTGGCCAGCACCGTGCCCGCTAGCGCAGGTAAGTAAATAAAACCCACACTGCCCGCCGGTAAGCCACTCGCTCCGTAACCGGACACCATATAGCCCACGCTACCAGCCAACGCAATGGGCAGGCCAACCGCTGCCGAAGTACCAATCGCCTCATGCATTTTGACATTGCACCATAACAAAAACGGTACTGTGAGCGAGCCGCCACCGACTGCCGCCAGCGCAGAAATACCGCCGATACCCAAGCCTGCCGTCAGCATGCCCAACCAACCGGGTAGCTCACGTGCGGGGGACGGCTTGGCATTGATGATCATCTGCATCGCCACGTAAGTCATGAACGCCGCGAAAAAAATCGCCAATGGCCTGGTCGCCACATGAGACGCCAATTGCGCGCCCAGCAACGTGCCAACAATAATGCCGGGACTGATGGTTTTCACCACAGCCCAGTTAACCGCACGATGCTGATGATGCGCGCGCATGCTGGAGATGGAGGTAAAAATAATCGTCGCCATGGAAGTCCCCAGCACCAGGTGCATTAAGTGGGCATCCGGAAACCCTTGTGCGGCAAACATCATGACCAGCACAGGCACCACCACGGCACCACCGCCTATGCCTAGCAAACCCGCAAAAAAACCGGCGAATGCGCCCAGCGCAAGATAAGCGAAAAACCAGCCTGCCCAGCCCATTACGCGCCGATCAGTTGTTTCATGATGAACTGCCACTCGGCGGGATCCACCGGCGTAATGGATAACCGATTGCCTTTTTGCAGGGTGCGCATGCCCGCCAATTCAGGATGCGCACGCAATTCATCCAGACCAATCAGCCGGGTTTTGCGCACGATGCGCACGTCCACATTCATCCAGCGCGGGTTCTCCGAAGTCGCTTTCGGGTCAAAGTAATGGCTTGTCGGATCGAACTGCGTGCGATCAGGATAAGCCTGCCGCGCCACCTCGGCCACCCCCGCAATGCCCGGCTCGGGACATGAAGAATGATAGAAAAAAACCCCGTCGCCAACAGACATTTGGTCGCGCATGAAATTACGCGCCTGATAGTTGCGCACGCCCCACCAATCCACCGTTTGCTGCGGCATGGCCAGCACATCGTCAATGCTGATCACCGAGGGTTCGCTTTTCATCAACCAGTAACGCGACATGCCAATCTCCATGCATTGATTTTTAACAGAGCGCATCCACTGTCTAATCCAGTGTCTACCTCAGTGCCTGCCAGGTACAGCCTGAAAAAACAAACCCCAAGCGTACGAAAAAAATCGCACGCCCAGGGCTGTCAAGACTTAGGGTTCCCCCGCGCATGGCGTTTGGCCGACATCCTGAACCTGAGTTCAGGGAGGTTACGTTCCAGCCGCATCAGGCGCGCTTACAAGAAGCGATCACAACAGCAGCATTCAAGGGCAGTAACCAGCGACAATGCGTATTGGCTCAAAGAATGATGACCTTGGCGCACACCGCAGGGGAAAATCTGGAAAACGGAAAACGAATACTGGAACGACTCTCGACAACGACGACCTGTGGCAGCAACCAAAAAACTTTACGGCGATGGCGACTGGTACATCGCTAGCGATTGATCCAACTTGCTTTCAATGGAACTGATTCTACGCTGAATCGTTTCGTTTTCAAGTTCGGCGAAAAGATCCGGTGTTGCATTTTTCAGGGTAAGTAATTCGTGTGCGATGTTCAACGCCGCCATCACCGCAATGCGCTCGCCACTGCTGCGCGCACTACTCGCACCACCGGCCGCCTGCGGAGTTTTGCCACCGATATTTTTGAGCTTGTCGTCGAGAAACGCTACCGCAGCAGCCAATGCCTCGCGCTCTGCCGGCGCGCATGCCACACGGTAATCTTTACCCAGTAAATGAATATCCAGCGTTTCGCTCATGGTTCAGGCATTTCCGGTAGTTGGTCGCGCAAGGCGGCAAGGCGCTCACAGGTCACGATAATTTTTTCATTTAAAGCCGTTTTTTTGGCATCCAGCGCAGCAACACGCAAACGCAGCATGTCGTTTTCATCGCGCAAATTTTGCGCGATGGCCAAAAGCTGATCAATTTTGCGTTCAAGGGAATCGAGGGAAGACATCATC
>JALRCC010000183.1 GCA_023257495.1 Rugosibacter sp.
CTGCGCCCACGCGCCAGGCAAATGTGGCGTAAAGCACAATAATGAGTGGAAGATGCAGATACAGGGGGATATCCGCCAGGAGCGGGTGATGAATGGTGCGTGGCTTGAGGTCCTGGCCTGATAGCAGCGCCAGCACGAAAAGCGCAACGTAAGTACCCAGGCCCGCCCACAGCCAATAACCCCCCAGAGCAAAACCGGCAATGCCAACCAGCACCATCAATGACACAACGTAATATCGCAGGTAATCCATTTGAGGTCTCCTTACTGTTTATTATTGCGTGATGCTATCACGCGTGGCATCAGCTAATACGCTGAGTTGAAGTGATATCAAGGTATTAAGCGGTGGCTGGCTCATTCACGAAGCGTGCGACGAACGCGCCTTCCTGTCCGGGTGGCAAGGCGATGCGCACGCGATGACCACTGCCCGGTGCAACATTAACCACCGTGTCATCAGCGCCGACTATTTGCGTCAGCATGTGTTCGCTGTTGCCTGCAGGATGGATCAACTCGATGCGGTCACCGACGCTGAATCTGTTTTTCACCTCGATCTCGGCCAGGCCATCAGCAGCGTAGCTCAGCACGTCGCCGACATACAGACTGCGGTTAGAGTCAGAATGACCCGCGAGATAGTTTTGATGCTCGCGGTCAGGGTGGCGATCATAAAAACCCGGGGTATAGCCACGATTGGCCAACCCATCGAGATCGCCCACCAGACGGGGGTTGAATGGCCGACCAGCAACAGCGTCATCAATCGCTTGGCGATAGGATTGGCAAGTGCGGGCGACATAGTAGGGCGATTTGGTGCGACCCTCGATTTTCAGCGAATCAATGCCCAGCTTGGCCAACTGCCCGACATACTCAATGGCGCGCAGGTCTTTTGAATTGAGAATGTAGGTGCCGTGTTCATCTTCTTCAATCGGCATCAACTGTCCGGGGCGCATGGCTTCTTCGATCAACCAGGCGTCTTCATCCGGCCGGTTGACCATTTTGGTGAGACTTTCTGTCGGCTGCGTACTTTTACAGCAGCCGCTCTCAGTCGTGTTGACGATGGGCGTTATGGTTGGCCGGGGATGCAGCAGGCTGATATCGCCCGAACCATCGGTTTTTGCTGGTAGCACCTTGTAATCCCAGCGGCAGGAATTGGTGCAGCTGCCTTGATTCGGATCACGGTGATTGAAATAGCCCGAGAGCAGGCAGCGCCCGGAGTACGCGATGCACAAGGCGCCATGGACAAAGACCTCCAACTCCATCTCAGGGCATTGCTGGCGAATTTCGGCAATCTCGTCGATGGACAATTCGCGCGACAAGATCACGCGCGAAACGCCCATGCTTTGCCAGAAGCGCACTGCCGCATAGTTCACGGTATTGGCCTGCACTGACAGGTGGATCGGCATCTCCGGCCAGGTTTCGCGAATCATCAGCATAAGCCCCGGATCCGACATGATCAGCGCATCCGGCTGCAGGGCAATCACGGGGGCCATGTCCGCCAGATAGGTTTTGATCTTGGCATTGTGCGGCACGATATTACTCACCACATAAAACTTGCCGCCGCGTTCATGCGTCAGCCCAATGCCTGCGGCCAGGTTTTCGATCTTGCCGAAATCATTGTTGCGCACACGCATTGAATAACGCGGCTGACCAGCGTAAATGGCGGTAGCACCAAAATCGAGTGCGGTGCGCGCCATTTTCAGCGAGCCGGCAGGGGCTAAAAGTTCGGGAGTTTTCACGTAATACCTCAAAAGTGGTTCAGTGATGATGCAATCCTGCGAAGTTTACTGACTATCTGGCAGCAATACCAGCAAGAGCGCAACCCAAAGGCTTTTTTGCCGCATAATTCGCCCATGAATGATGAATTATGGATGGCCGAGGCGCTGGCGCTGGCGCGCACGGCGGGCGCGGCGGGTGAAGTGCCGGTGGGTGCCGTGGTCGTGCTGGACGGGCAGGTGATTGGTCGTGGATTCAATCAGCCGATTGGTCGTCACGACCCGACGGCGCATGCCGAAGTCGTGGCGCTGCGCGATGCGGCGACGCGGCAGGGCAATTACCGGCTACCGGGAGCGACGCTGTATGTGACGCTGGAGCCCTGCATGATGTGCGCCGGGGCGATCATGCATGCGCGCCTGGCGCGGGTAGTTTTCGGCGCGACTGACCCGAAAACCGGCGTGGCAGGCAGTGTGCTGGACTTGTTTGCCGAGGCGCGTTTGAACCATCACGCCGTCATCACCGGCGGCGTCCACGCGGAAGAATGCGGCCAGTTGCTGTCGAGTTTTTTCGCCGCCCGCCGCAACCGCACCGAGCTGGCTTGAGATGCATATCCGCATCAGCCTGCCGCTGCAAACGCTGGAACTTTTC
>JALRCC010000213.1 GCA_023257495.1 Rugosibacter sp.
CGCGGTCTTCCAGGTGATAGCGCAGGCCGCGTGCGAGCACGGTTTTTTCGATGTCCTTGCCATAGCGCACCATGTCTTCGACCGAATCCGCATGGTCGATGCGGATGACATCTTGCTCAATGATCGGCCCTTGATCCAGCGCTTCGGTGACATAGTGGCAGGTTGCGCCGATCAGCTTCACGCCGCGCGTATGGGCTTGATGATAAGGTTTGGCCCCCACGAAGGAAGGCAAAAAGCTGTGGTGAATATTGATGATGCGCCCGGCATACGCAGAGCACAACTCGGGTGACAGAATCTGCATGTAGCGCGCAAGCACCATGGTGTCACCCCGGGCTTCATCAAACAGACGGTGCACCTCGGCATACGCTGCGGCTTTGTTGTCTGGCGTAACTGGCACATGATGAAAAGGAATGCCATGCCACTCAACGAAACCTTTGAAGGTGTCATGGTTTGAAATCACGCAAGCAATGTCGATATTTAATTCATTGGCTTGCCAGCGGGCAAGCAGGTCGTATAAACAATGTTCTTGTTTGCTGACCATGATTACGACGCGTTTTTTGATGGCAGAGTCATTGATGCGCCAATCCATGCGGAGATCGGTTGCGATGGGCGTAAAGCGCTGACGAAACGCCTCAAGTGACAACGGGAGCGAGTCGGCCTTGACTTCGATGCGCATGAAATAGTGGCCATCCATCGCATCGGCATGAAAGCTGGATTCAAGAATCCAGCCTTGGTGTTCCGCGATAAAGCCGGTGACGCGCGCGATGATGCCGACTTGATCCGGACATGACGCGCTGAGCGTGTAAAAGCGTTGGGTGTGCATTAGATGTGCCTTAGGTAAGTCTCAGGCGATCAAGGCCAGTCTGGTGGCAGCGGAATCAATTTCAGCGCGCAAGGCAGCGTAATTCAGAGTGACCGGAAATTGCGGAAATTCATCGATCACATTTTGCGGAGGGTGAAACAAAATGCCGGCGTGGGCCTCGCTCAACATGGCCGTATCGTTGTAGGAGTCGCCTGCGGCAATCACTTGAAAGCGCAGTTCTTTAAAGCGTTGCACGGCTTCCTTTTTCTGATTCGGCATACGCAAATGGTAATTCACCAGAAAGCCTGCGGCATCCGCTTCAAGCTTGTGGCAAAACAGTGTCGGCATGCCCAGTTGTGCCATGAGCGGCATGGCAAATTCGTAGAAGGTATCGGACAAAATAATGACTTGGAAGTCGCGTCGCAATGCATCAAGAAATTCTTTCGCACCCGTCATCGGGCCCATTTCAGCAATGACTTTTTGAATATCGGGCAGCCCCAGCTTGTGCGTTTTCAGCAGATCCAGCCGATACGTCATCAGCTTGTCATAGTCAGGCTCATCGCGTGTGGTGCGGCGCAATTCACTAATGCCGGTGCGTTTGGCAAATTCAATCCAGATTTCAGGTACCAGAACCCCTTCGAGGTCGAGACAGACAAGTTGCACGCAGATTCTCCAAAAAGTTATGCGAGGCGGTATCCAGCAAGACGGCGCTGGTCACACGGCGCGAGAGCGCGGATTTTACCTGTTTGACGACGTGGTATTCAAAGTGATCTTACCGATGGGCAAGTGCCCAGTGGCTAATGGCCTCCGTTGGCATCGCCCCGGCTTGTCGTGCGACTTCACGGCCCTGCTTGAAGATAATCAGGGTAGGAATGCTGCGAATACCAAACCGTGCTGCCAGAGTGGGCTGCGCTTCGGTATCCACTTTGCCTGAGCGTATCTGTGGCTCCAGTTTTTGTGCAGCAGCGGCAAAGGCTGGTGCCATGGTACGGCATGGCCCGCACCAGGGTGCCCAAAAGTCGACCAGCAGAGGCAAGTCGCTGCGTTCTGCATGGGCAGCAAAATTGGCTGCGTCCAGCGTAACAGGCGTACCTGTAAATAGTGGGTGTTTGCATTTGCCACAGATGCCATGCGCATCATCAGCGCTGATGCGTTCGGCAGGCAGGCGATTCAAGGTGTGGCAGTGCGGGCAGGCAACGAGGCGGGCGATAGGCATGCGGGGCTCCACGGGTTGTATGATAAGAACGATTACATGGGTTCTATCCAGCGTGAAATCAAGTTTGTCCGATCGCTTTATAGCGCGGCGCAATTGAAATGATTGCCTTCTGAGCAGTGACTGTGCATGAACAAAAAAAACGCTTCACACATTTTGCCGATTCTCCTGCCCTACGCCTTCGGCTATTTTCTGTCTTATCTGTTGCGCAATGTCAATGCCGTCATCGCGCCTGATTTAACCCATGAGCTCGGGCTCAGCGCGGCTGATCTGGGATTTCTCACCAGCGCCTATCTGATTGGTTTTGCTCTGGCGCAACTGCCGCTGGGTATTGCACTCGACCGCTGGGGGCCGCGCCGGGTTGAATCGGCTTTGCTGGTGCTGGCAGCGATGGGATGCGTCGGCTTTGGATTGGGGCATACCCTCACCCAGCTTGCCTTGGCGCGCGGGTTGATCGGTCTGGGGGTTTCGGCGTGCTTGATGGCCTCGTTCAAGGCTTTTTCGCAAGCATTTTCAGCGACACGTCAGGCTTCGATGAATTCATCCATCATGGTCGCTGGCGGCATGGGCGGCATTACGGCGAGTGCGCCTTTCGGTCTGCTGTTGCCTTATGCGGGTTGGCGCAATATTTTTCTTTGTCTGGCCGCGCTGACATTGATTGCAGCGTATGCCATACGCCGAACCCCAGAGCAGGATCAGCCTGCGCAAACGGTACCGCTGGCTGATCTTGTCCGGGGCATAGGCGGCATATTTGCTTCGCGTGCTTTCTGGAGATTTGCACCACAAACCGGTTTTCTCATTGGTGGCTTTGTTTCCATTCAGGGGTTGTGGGCCATGCCCTGGCTATTGGGCGTTAATGCTTACTCTCAGCAAAATGCTTCATTTCACATGCTGCTGTTAAGCCTCACATTAACGATAGGCTACTTTCTGCTGGCGACCCAGATCGCTGCGCTGATCCGTCGTGGTTTAACCATAGAGCGGATTTTTTTCTGGGGGGCTTTGGCGGCACTAGGCGTGTCTTTGCTGTTGATTATGGGCGTAGGGGAAAGTCATCTGATGTGGATACTCTTCGGATTTTTCTGTGCCAGTTTCAATTTGATTTATGCCGCGCATGCCAGCTATTATCCGGCGCAGCTTTCAGGCCGCGCAAATACCTGCCTCAACTTGATCGTCTTTGTCGGCGGGTTTGGTTTGCAGTGGGGGTTTGGCGGCGTGGTTGATCTGGCACAGGCTCACGGATTTTTACGCGCCCAAGCCCTTCAGATCGCATGGGGCAGTCTGCTGGTTTTGCAGGTAGCAAGCGTGATCTGGTTTATGGCGAGTAAATCCTGGGTGAATTCAATGCCAGTAGCCATAGCGCGGGACCATAACGCAGAACAATAAAACAGCCCGGTGATTGCCGGATCGAACGATCATTCGATCCGGCCGGACTTTTATTTTAAGCAGTCACAGTCATGCCGCTATGGCGCAATAACGCATCCGGCTGGGGTGCGCGGCCACGAAAGGCAGTGAAGGATTCCAGGGCCGGACGTGAGCCGCCAACGGCCAGAATCTCGCGCCAGAAACGTTCACCGGTGACGGCATCCAGCGTGCTGCCAAGGCTTTGGCTGGCTTCTTCAAAGGCGGCGTAAGCGTCAGCCGACAAGACTTCCGCCCATTTGTAGCTGTAATAGCCCGCGGCATAACCGCCTGCGAAAATATGCGAAAAGCTATTCGGAAACCGGTTCCATTCCGGGGGCACGATCACCGCAACTTCACGCCTGACGATATCAAGCAATTGCTGCACGGTTTGCTCACCATTCGGGGTGTAGTCGCTATGAATGAGCAAATCAAACAAGCTGAATTCCACTTGTCGCAAGAGCTGCAACCCGCTCTGAAAATTTTTCGCGGCCAGCATTTTGGCGTATAACGCCTGCGGCAGAGGCTCCCCCATATCTACATGCGAGGTCATGCCGCTCAGCACATCCCACTCCCAGCAAAAATTCTCCATAAACTGACTGGGCAACTCGACCGCATCCCACTCCACGCCGCGTATACCCGAGATGGGCAGCTCATCGACCTCGGTGAGCAGGTGGTGCAGACCGTGTCCGCATTCATGAAACAAGGTGATGACATCATCATGGCTGAAGGTCGCCGGACGCTGCCTTCCACCTTCGCCAATCGGTGCAGGAAAATTACAATTCAGGTAGGCAACGGGGGTTTGGATAGCTGCTTGATTGCTGCTTGATAAGTCGGTTGTGGCCAAGTCTGCCACCAGACGGCGACGGGTTATCGCTTCATCCATCCACGCGCCGCCACGCTTGGTTTCACGAGCGTAAAGGTCAACGTAAAACTGGCCGATCAATTTACCTGCGCGTTCAATGCGGAAGAACTTTACGGCGGCATCCCATACAGGGGCAGTGTCCGCCAAAATGGTCACGCGATAAAGCGATTCGACCACGCGGAACAAACCCGCCAGCACTTTATGTTCAGGGAAGTATTGCTTCACTTCATCATCTGAAAAACTGTAGCGTGCCTGGCGCAATTTCTCTGATACCCACGACATGTCCCAGCTTTCCAGCGTGGATAGCCCCAGTTCTTCCTTGGCAAAAGCGCGTAACTCGGCTAAATCTTTTTCGGCAAACAACCGCGCCTTCCTGGCCAGGTCACGTAAAAATTCAGCCACATGCAGAGGGCTGTCGGCCATTTTGGTAACCAGAGAGACTTCAGCAAAATTGGCGTAACCCAAGAGGTGGGCTTCTTCAGCGCGCAGAGCGAGAATCTGGTTAATCAAAGGGCCGTTATCCCATGCTGCGTTACCGAATTCCGAGGCGCGAGTGGCCGATGCACGATACATGCGCGCACGCAGGTCGCGATGATTGGCGTATTGCAAAACGGGCATGTAGGAGGGGGCATGCAGGGTGAATTTCCAGCCGGGCTTGCCGTCTTTTTCAGCCGCAGCACGAGCGGCAGCGATGACATCTTCCGGCAAGCCGGAAAGATCTGCTGCATCGCTTATCCATTCAGCATGAGCGTTGGTGGCATCCAGCACGTTTTCCGAAAATTTGGCGGCCAGGGCAGAGAGTGTTTCCTGGATTTCCTTGAAGCGAGGTTTTTTACCTTCGGGGAGCTCTGCGCCAGACAGGCGAAAGTCACGCAATTCATGGTTGATGATGGTTTGCCGTGCGGTGGAGAGTGCATTAAACGCCGTGCTCTCTGCCAGGGTTTTGTACTTGGAAAATAGCGCCAGATTTTGCCCCAGATCAGCATAAAAACCGGACACTTCAGGCAATAGTGCGTTGTAGGCCTCGCGCCAGGGCGGAATGTCGTTGACGGAATGCAGGTGGCCAACAATGCCCCAGGCGCGCGAAAGGCGCTCACCCGCGTCGAGCATGGGCTGTACAAAATCGTCCCACGTGGCTGGAGTGGTTGGCTCAATCAGCTGTTGAATAACCGCACGGTTTTCAGCCAGCAGTTGCTTGATCGCAGGGGCTACGTGTTCCGGCGTGATCGTATCAAAGCGCGGCAAGCCGGAGAAGTTGAGTAACGGGTTGGTGGCATCTATGGGAGTTGTCTGGTTCATGTGAATGTTGGCGACAGAGCGAAAAAGAAGT
>JALRCC010000231.1 GCA_023257495.1 Rugosibacter sp.
GCGCGAAATTTCTCATCGCAGGCACAGGCAATCTCTCTGTCGCGAAGAAACCGGAATTTAAAGGGCTTGAAAATTTCAAGGGTGAAATTTATTCCACGGGCAGCTGGCCACACGAGGGGGTTGATTTCACTGGCAAGCGGGTTGGCGTCATCGGCGTGGGAGCAAGCGGTATTCAGGTGATCACCGAAATTGCCAAGGAAGCAGCCCACCTCACCGTGTTTCAGCGTACGCCCAACTATGCCGCGCCGATTGGTAATGCACCAATGGACGCTGAAACCGAGCGGCAGGTGAAGGCCCACTACGCCGAAATTCGCACCAAATCACGCAACTCCTTCGGTGGCTTGCCTTACGATCAGATGCAGCCTTCGGCGCTGGCGATCTCGGCCGAGGAGCGGCGGCGAGTCTATGATGAGCGTTACGCACAGGGCGGCTTTCGGCTGATTTTCGACAGCTTTGCAGATCTGCTGCTCAACAAGGAAGCCAACGATACAGTCGCTGAATATATCCGCGGCAAAATTCGCGAACGGGTAACAGACCCGCAAATCGCCGATATTTTGTCGCCCAAGGATTATCCCTACGGTACCAAACGTCCACCGCTCGAGACGAACTACTACGAAACCTACAACCGGGATAACGTGACTTTGGTCGATATCAAAGTCTCGCCGATTGAGCGGATTACCGAGCAAAGTATCTGCACCACATCTGGCGAGTACAAACTCGATGCTATCGTGCTCGCCATCGGGTTCGACGCCATGACCGGCCCGCTGATGCAACTGGGCATCGTCGGGCGCAATGGCGAAAAGCTGGCGGACAGGTGGGCAAACGGCCCGCTCACTTATCTTGGCATTACCACGCATGGTTTTCCGAACCTGTTTTTTATCACCGGCCCGCAAAGTCCCGGAGTGTTTTACAACATGCCGCTGGCCATTGAAGACCACGTCGATTTTGCAACCGATGCCATTCAATATCTGCGTGACCACGATCTTGATCTCATCGAACCCACCCTCGAAGCAGAGACTCAATGGGTGGCACACGTCTATGAGCTAGCCCAGCACACCCTGCTGCCAGGCACCGACTCTTGGTACACCGGAGCCAATATTCCCGGCAAGCCCCGCAGTTGCATGGTCTACCTCGGCGGGGCCCCTGCTTACCGCAAGGTATGTGCGGAGGTCGTAGATGACGGCTACACAGGATTCACCTTGGATCGCACGGTGGCAACCGAAGGCATTGGCGCAGATTAGCCACATCGAGCGCGAATGTGCGCGGCTGATGGGCTTTTCGATGCCACCGTCGTTCCAATGTTTGAAGCAACAGCTAAACTCATGGCTTCTTTTACCACCCCATAGGCGGCGGACACCATAGCTAGTGTCGTGGCTGTGCCGAATGACATCGTGACTTCAGGACGCTGGACAAAAGAACAACTCAAGCTTGCATTTCATTTGTATTGCCAACTTCCTTTTGGCAGGTTGCATAGTCGAAATCCCGAAATCATTAAGCTTGCAACGCTCATTGGCAGAACACCTTCTGCAATAGCCATGAAACTGGTGAATTTTGCCAGCCTTGACCCCGCCATCGTCAACAGTGGCCGCAGTGGTTTGGGTAATGCATCAGCCCTCGACAAAGTGGTTTGGGAGG
>JALRCC010000092.1 GCA_023257495.1 Rugosibacter sp.
TACATTCTTCCAGAAGGTGTGCCACACAACCAGCTATTAAAATAGGGTACTAATAACTATTTTTTTCAGAAAATCATAGTATAAAAATAAAGTATAATTAAGGTAACGAAAGGTAACGAAAGGTAACAAGGCAGTGCTACACAGTTTTTTTTAGATAAATTACATCAAGGAGGGAAGATCAGATGAAAATGTCAAAACGAGGAATGGCAATTGCTCATTCCACAATTGTCATAGGTTTGGGGGCTCTGAGCGCATCGTTGTCACCTGTTGCTAATGCCTTTAGCTTCGAACTGGGTGGTGATGGTGGTATCAAGGGGGCATTTGATACCGATATTACCTATGGTTATATGCGCCGCATGCAGTCTGCCCAGCCAGATACAAAAGCGACATCATACGGTAACCGCGCGCTTTTTCCTGACCGTGGTGACGAGCTGTCGAATGCCGTCCGTTTCTCGCATACGCTGGAGTTGAAGCGGGGCGATAGCGGTTTTCTAGCGCGTGGGAATTATTTTTATGATGATGCCTATGGAGATAAAATTTTGCCACCAGGAAATAACCGCAGACTTATGCGTGGGAGCGATCTTACTGATGCGGTTTTCTATACAAAGCTAGGCGATACGGTTACCCTCCGGGTAGGCAAGCAAGTTATCAACTGGGGTGAAAGCACTTTTATCCAGGGAGGGATTGCCGACATCAATACCTTCGATCTCACGAAACTTCGTACACCTGGCGCTGACTTGAAAGATGCCTACATTGGCGCCAAGGCGATTGATATGTCCTGGTCCGACAACAACTGGACTGTCGAAGGGTTTACGTTGTTCAAATTCGATCCTATTCGGGTTGATGCGATGGGTAGCCCGTTTGCGGGCCTTGATGCAATTGGCGATGGCGGCGGATGGGATGCGGGGGGCAATGGTGTAGTGGGTGGTGGCTGTATTGCGCCGGACGGAGTACGTTGCGATATATTGGGCGGTGGGCTGGTTCGCGTCGGTGACCGGCGCCCCTCCGGTAATGGTCAATGGGGTATTGCCGTGCGCAAGTTCTTCCCCGAATTCTTTAATGGCGGTGAAGTGGCTGTGTACGCACAGAACCTGCATGACCACCTGCCGATGATTTCTACCTATGGCAAGAGCGGACAATACTTTGTCGACTATCCGGCGGACATCAAGCGCTATGGCATCTCGTTCAATACCAATGTCGCGAGCCTGGCGATCGGTGGTGAATACAGTATCCGCAAGGATGCGCCGATCCAGTTGCTGGCGCCGCTTCTGAATGGTCGAGTGACAGCGGCAGTAGCTCCCGGTTCGTACCAACAGGGTTGGACTACATCCAACCGTCATCAACTGCAGTTCACTGTGCAGAAAAACTGGGGCATAGTGTATCCGCTGGGAGCGGATGCAGGCAATTCGATTATAGAAGTGGCTTTCGGGAAGTTGAGTAATCTGCCGACGACCGGTCTGTTCGAGCCCACGCTGACAAAGAGCTGGTCGGGTTTCCAGATGAAGCATTCGCTGACCTACCAGGCGGCGCTCTTCAATCTGGTTGCGCTCACGCCTAACTTCGCCTATCGTTGGGATATGCGTGGTAAGTCGAACGAACTGGGGGGCGCTAAGGCCTTTGTTGCGGGGCGACGCGCTACAACCATTGGTCTTGATTTTGATTATATGGCGGGGCGTTACCGCGGAGGTATCGGATATACCGTCTTTAACGGCCAGCACGTTGAGAAGAATGCAGCTAATAGCTTGCTGAATGGTGGCTATGATCGTGACTTCCTTCAAGCTAACGTAAGCATATCGTTCTGATGGTCACGCCGACTTGTACAACCAATATAGAACCTGATAACAGAGGAGCATTTACAAAAATGAAAGCACACAATTCTTTGAGATTTCTGGTCGCATTCGTCGCGGCAGGGTTAGTGATCGGCGCGTCGCCGGTCAGAGCAGCCCTCACCGCCGGTGAGATGGCCCAACTCGGCGTCGAAGGGACACCGCTGACTCCGATGGGCGCCATTCGCGCCGGCAATGCTGACGGGTCGATTCCCGCTTGGAGCTCCAAGCCGCTGTCGCCGCCGCCGGGATACAAACCAGGTGATTATCCTGATCCGTTCGCCAACGAGAAGCCGCTATTTACCATCACGGCAAAAAACTACACGCAATATCAGGATAAGCTGACGCCGGGTCAGATTGCGATGTTCAAGCAATACCCCGATACCTACAGGATGCATGTCTATCCGACGCACCGGACCGGAGCTTATGAGCCATGGGTGTATGAGGCAACCTTGCGGCAGGCGAAATCAGTCAAGATATGCCCTGATCAGCTGAGCAAAGGGCATGTTTGTCTGATAGATTATGTTAAGGGTGGGGGCATTCCATTCCCGATTCCAAAGAATGGTGACGAGGTGTCATGGAACCATATGCTAAGCCTCCGGGGGGTATGGTTCAATCAAATCGTCCTTGGCGCTTTGGTGGATTCTTTAGGCGGCCGCACAGATGTTATTTCTAAGTCAAATATGATTTGGCCGTGGTGGTTCAAGGAGAAAGATCTCCCGAAAGGCATTTGGCCCTCTGGGGAGATGGGGACTTTTTGTGATTCACAAGAGTTGCTGCAGCCACCACGGTCGGCAGGTCTGGTTTTTGGTGGGTGTAACACCATCGAAAACTTTGACTTTCAGGTCTATCTCTACTTGCCTGGTCAGCGCCGGGTCCGCAAAGCTCCCGAAATCGGTTTTCACGACAGTCCATCGTTTGGTTCCGATGGACAGCGCACCGTGGCAAGTCGCTGGATGGAGTACTTCGGCGGTCGTGAAGAGCGTCATAATCGCAAACTGATTGGTCGCAAGGAGTTGCTCGTTCCCTATAACAATTTCAAATTGGCGCTAAATGGCGTTGGGCCCGATCAGATATTTGGCAAGAAACACATCAATCAGGACTTGGTTCGCTATGAGTTACACCGCGTCTGGGTTATGGACGCTGAACTCAAGCCCGGACAACGCCATTTGTACAAGCGCCATGTCACCTATTATGACGAGGATACCTGGGAAGGTCTGGCGTTCGAGGCGTACGACAACAGCGACCGGCTCTGGCGTGTCGGCGAGCAATACCTGATGTATTACTTCAATCCGAAGAATGTGGCGATTTATGGGGATAGTCAAGTCGATCTTCTCAATGGCCGTTATACGACTTATCCCTACTGGTATCGTCAGGCTGCCAAAATAGTCAATGGGAAAGATCCAGAAATTTCACTGGATTCGTCGACTGTGCCGTTTGACATGAACATATTCACCCCGCAAGGTTTGCGTAGCCTGGGTACACGGTAAGACTCTTATCTGCACTTAGGAGCACAGGAGAGGCTTTGAAATACTCAGCCTTCCTGTGCTTTTTTTTGCTCGATTTCGAACTAGGATTACTCATGAAAAAGACGCTTTTTTTTGTTTTGGCATGGCTGGGTTGCACCCTGAGCTGCACTTTTGCTATCGCGCAGATTCAACAAGCGACGATATCGGATGCGCCTGTGTCGGCGAAGTTTGTCCCCAAGGCGACCCATGCGCGGTTTATGGCGATTGCGACGAGCCAGGAAGGTGAACTGCTTGCCGTAGGAGAGCGGGGAATCATTGTCCGCTCGATCGATAACGGCGTGACATGGAAACAAATGCCCTCTCCTGTTGATATTACCCTCGCCTCGGTAACCTTTGAAACCGGAAAACGGGTTTGGGCGGTTGGTCAGGCGGCGACCATCCTCCGTTCCGACGATGGGGGACAGTCATGGAAAATTGTGCGTTATAAACCGTCAGATCTCAGGTATTACCTTAAGGTAGCGGTTCGCGAAGGCGTTATCTACGTGCTAGGCAGCGATGGCGAACTTTGGCTCAGCCGGGATGCCGGGGCAAACTGGGAAATGACTACACTAGAAAACGGTGAAGCTGTTCCGCATTTGTTTTCCCTCGCATTTGTTGGGCAGGCCGGATTGATCAGTGCCGAACATGGCTCAGTTTTTATACGTGGCAAAAACGACGATCCCTGGAAGCCGCTCGCCATTGCTTATAACGGCTCATTCTTCGGCGTGACTCCTTTCGCCGATCAATTCTTGTTATTTGGCATGAGCGGCCGCGCTTTTCTGGTGAGTCGGGATGGTAAAAGTCAACGTCTGATAGATACTCGCACAACACAGTTTCTTCTCGATGCGGTGCTGATTCCCGAGAAAAACCAGGCGGTGGTGGTTGGTCGTGGTGGTGCCATTATCATCGTTGGCATGGATGGTCAGTTATTAAAGAGTTATCGACGACCGGATGAGGCTGACATCACTGCGGTCGCAGCGCGGGGCGATGATGTTTACTTGGCCACCATGAAAGGTGGTGTCGAGCACCTCAAGGCAAGCGACTTTGTGCAGCCTACGGGTGAATTGCAACCCGCCACATTGCCACCTGCTGCCATTTCCAAGTAAAAAAACCAAAGATAAAGTACCCATATCCGCCTTATACCTATCGGCGAGGAAAAGGAATTAAAAGATGAGTGAATTGAATCAGTCGAACGGGACATTGCATCGTATTTCGGAAACCTTTGCCAGTACCTTGATTCGACACCGCGTGCTAGTTTTATTAGTGAGTGTTTTGCTCACCACATTTTTTGGTTATCGGGCTGCCCAACTCAAGTTGAGTGCTGGTTTTGATAAGAGCATCCCGCTCTCTCACCCCTACATGAAAACCTTTACCGAATTCCGCAACATTTTCGGTGGGGCGAACCGTGTGACAATCTTCGTGCGTGATGAATCGGGCAACATGTTTAACCCGGAATGGTTTCGCACGTTTGAAAAAGTCACAGCAGATGTACTGGTTATGCCAGGCGTTGATGCGCGCACGGTAACTTCTATTTTTACTCCCAATGTGAATTTTGTTGCTGTGAGTGAAATCGGCTTTACTGGCTCGCGTATTGTGCCAGCGACTTTTTCGCCAACACCGGAGGGCATAGAGCAGGTTAAAAGCAATCTGGCCAAATCAACTGAAATTGGTAAAACGGTTGCCAAAGATCTTTCAGGTGCTTTGGTGGTTGCCGATCTGATTGAGCGCGACCCAACCACAGGGGAAGAGATCGACTATGGCAAATTTGCCAAACAACTGGAGTTGCTCAAAACAAAGTACGAGACACAAGGCATTAAAGTTCACATCACGGGTTTCGCCCCTTTTGTGGGTTATGTGATTGATGGTGTTGAAGGTGTAGTGAAGTTTTTTGGCATCGCTTTTGTGCTGACCTTTGTTTTGCTGCTGTTTTTCTCTGGCTCCTGGAAGCTTGCCTTGTCGTCCATGGTGGTTTCGCTGGCAGCGGTGATCTGGCAGCTGGGTGCAATTCAGATGCTGGGCTATGGCCTGGATCCGATGTCGATTCTTGTGCCTTTTCTAATTCTTTCCATCGGTGTCAGCCATGCGGTACAAATGACCAATGCCTGGCGCATGGCGGTCGTTGATGGTGAGACTCCGCAACAAGCGGCGCACACGGCGGTTTATCGTTTGTTGGTGCCTGGCGCGACGGCCATTTTGGTGGATGCTGTCGGATTTGCGGTGATCATATTGATCCCTGTCAAACTGATCGGAGAGCTGGGGGTTTCTGCCAGTATCGGTGTGGGCATCATGTTGCTGACGAACAAGATGATGTTGCCTATTTTCTTGTCCTGGACGCGCCTGAGTTCAAATGAACTCGCTCGGGCGCAGAAGACGAAACTCTCGCGCGATCATTCCATCTGGTCGTGGCTTGCCAAGGTGACGAATCGCAAGGTGGCCGCTTTCATTCTCTTGCTGGCTGTTGTGATGGGCGGCGTGGGTTACATGGCCGAGCGCCGGTTGGTTGTTGGCGATACAGACGCCGGTAGCCCCGAGTTCTGGCCCGGGCATATTTATAACCAGGATATCAACACCATTGTGAATCTCTTCTCGGTGGGTCTTGACGAGCTGGTGGTCGTGGCGCAGTCCGATGTAACGGAGGCCTGTGTTGATTATGGCGTGATGAAAACTATCGACGATTTTGTCTGGCAAATGCAAAATGTACCGGGGGTGAAGTCGGTCGTTTCGCTCACGGAGATTGTTCGCGAACGCAATATTGGCAACTATGAAGCTAACCCGAAGTTTCTTGGGATGCCATTCAATAGCCAGATGATTTCTGCCAATATGTATCGCATCGAAGCATCACAGGGCATGTTTTCAAATGACTGCAAGGCCATGCCTATTCGTCTTTATCTGAGTGATCATAAAGCCGATACCTTGCATCGCATTACCGCAGCAGTGGAAGCCTTTAACAAAACGCATGGTAACCCGCATGTCACTCTGCGCTTGGCGATGGGCAATGGCGGCATCATGGCGGCGACCAATGAAGAGGTAGCGCAAGCGCAACTGCGCATTAATCTCACCTTGTTTGCTGCGGTCGGCCTGTTTGTTTTCCTGACATTTTTATCCTGGCGGGCGACGGTGTGTGCGATGGTGCCGTTGATTCTTGTTGCTTACTTTGCCAACGTGGTGATGGTTGGCATGAACATCGGCTTGAAAATCTTTGTCTTGCCGGTGTTGGCGCTGGGCGTGGGCGTGGGTGTCGATTACAGTATTTACCTGATTGCCCGAATGCTTGCGCACATGAATAACCGGCTCAGTGTTAAAGAGTCTTATGCAAATGCGTTAAGAGAAGTGGGTGTGCCAGTGATCTTCACTTCGATCACCATGAGCGTGGGCGTGGCTACGTGGTTTTGGTCCAGCCTCAAGTTTCAGGCGGATATGGGCATTTTGCTGGCTTACATGTTTTTTGTGAATATGCTCGGCGCTATTTTCTTGATGCCAGCATTGGCCACTTTTATTCTGAAACCCAAGAAATGATGTCGATAAAACCTCACTGACAGGTTGTTCGCTATGGTTAAAGTCACCGCTTGTAACTCATCATCGCTTGTACCTGCCAAGGCATTTACCCATGCTTTGGCG
>JALRCC010000099.1 GCA_023257495.1 Rugosibacter sp.
GGCGAAACAGCAGTGCATGTTGTTGCGCTCGCCGCATTACACAGCCCCCAATGCCCAGACCCCGGCCTACGAATGGGCGCTCTCGGATCCCAACCCGCCGATCGGAGCCTGGGCGGCGATGCGCGTTTTCCAGATCGAGCGCAAGAGCACCGAAGAGCCCGATCTTGGCTTCCTTCGGGCTGCCTTACGCAAACTAATCCTGGAATACGGCTGGTGGGCGAACCGCAACGACCGCTCCGGCGACAACGTGTTTGAGGGTGGTTTCCTCGGCCTCGACAACATCGCGGTGTTTGATCGCCGTTATCCCCTCACTGATGGCAGCCGCATCGAGCAGTGTGATGGCACGGCCTGGATGGCGTCGCTCAGCCTCAATCTGCTCAATATCAGTGTTGAGCTCAGCCGCGAGGAGCCGGAATACGCCGATATGTGTGAGCGCTTTGTTTACGACTATCTCTCCCTGGCTCTCACCCTCAATACGCCGGGCAGTCGGGGCTATGTGAACTGGGATGAAGAGGATGGCTTCTACTACGACGTGATCAAGCGTGCAGATATTGCGATGTATCACGCGAAAGAAACCGGTCGGAATGGACTCTATTTCTTTGATCCTCAAATGGAAGATCGCTTGACTGAAAAAGTCAGTCTCGCAAACGATTTGCATAATGCTTTGGGGCACCACCAATTCGAGTTGTTTTACCAGATTCAAATAGATCAGTTTGGTGTTGCACAAGGCGCAGAGGCCTTGATACGATGGAATCATCCAACCAAGGGTTTAGTCTCGCCACTGCAATTTATTCCGCTGGCAGAAGAAACCGGGGCCATTGTGCCGCTGGGTCTATGGGTGCTCAATACAGCCTGTGCGCAACTCAAAGCCTGGCAACAGCACGCAACAACGCGCCATTTAACGCTATCAGTGAATGTAAGTGCCCGGCAATTTTTTCAATATGATTTTGCCTCTCAGGTTAATGCCATCGTCGAGCGTCATGCCATTGACCCCCGGCAGCTCAAGCTAGAGCTCACTGAAAGTCTTTTGGCAACAGATGTTGAAGGCATCATTACCAAAATGCATCAATTACGCTCAACGGGAATCCGTTTTTCGCTGGATGATTTCGGCACGGGTTACTCGTCCTTGCAGTACATCAAACAATTGCCCTTGGCTCAACTCAAGATTGATCAATCTTTCGTGCGTGACATCGTAACCAATCCGCAAGATAGATCGATTGTGCGTACCATTATCGCCACAGCCAAAAGCTTTCACCTGGAGGTCATTGCCGAAGGGGTAGAAACGGTAGAACAAAAAGCGCTTTTGATAGCAGAAGGTTGCTTTCATTTCCAAGGCTATCTTTTCAGTAAACCGGTGCCAATCGCTCAGTTTGCGCAACTATTGCATGATGATTTTGTCACCTAGCATCTGAAAGCGCACTCTTTCGCTGACGGCTCACTGGCCCGCCACGCAAGGCTCAGCAAGCCTTGCCCTATCTACTTTGCATTATGTGGTGATCGACTGTTAACAACACAGACGCCGTGACATCGCCCGCCAAAGGATCGTAGGCGCTCAAGCCCTGCATACTCTTCAACCAGGTCAGTTGCCGCTTGGCAAGCTGACGGGTAGCAAAAATACCTCGGTCACGAAGTTCGTTTTTAGACATTTGGCCTTCCAGCATTTCCCACGTTTGCCGATAACCCACGCAACGCATGGAAGGCAATTGGGCATCCAGTTGATATTTTTGGCGAAGCATGACCAACTCATCCACCAAACCCTGACCCAGCATGAGATCAAAACGCTGCGCAATACGGCGATGCAGTTCGCTACGGTCTTCAGGCACCAGCGCAAGTGTCAAAAAGCGATAGGCGGGCACTGATTTTTTCTGAGCGGTCAACAAGCTGCTCATGGTTTGCCCTGTCAGGCGAATGATTTCAAGGGCCCGTTGAATGCGTTGAGCGTCCGTAGGTTTTAAGCGTGCCGCAGTATCGGGGTCTGTTTGTGCAAGTTCAGCATGCAATGCGGGCCAGCCCTTGACCAAGGCTTCCTGATCAATCGCCGCACGCAATGCCGGGTTGGCATCGGGCAGGTCAGCCAGCCCTTCGCGCAGGGCTTTGACATACAGCATAGTGCCGCCGACGAGCAAGGGAATACGCCCATTGGCAGTCGTTACAGCCATCTCCCGCAAGGCATCTGTGCAAAACTGCGCAGCAGAATAGCGTGCTTCCGGCGTAATCAGGTTAATCAGGCGATGCGGAAACTGTGCTTGCATCGCTGCGTCTGGCTTTGCGGTGCCAATGTCCATATCGCAAAACACCTGGGCAGAATCCACGCTGATGATGTCGCACGGATAGCGCATGGCGATCTCACAGGCCAGCGCCGTTTTGCCGCTGGCAGTGGGACCAATCAAAAAGATCGCAGGGGGCAGATTTTTTACCACGTTCATTGACCGCGCATGAAGAGCTTGTCCAGCTCGCTCATGGGCAATTGCACCCAGGTCGGGCGGCCATGATTGCATTGGTCGGCACGTTCGGTGGCTTCCATCTGGCGTAACAGCGCATTCATTTCCAGCAAGGTGAGATGGCGATTGGCACGCACCGCACCGTGGCAAGCCATGGTGGATAACAGCGCATTACGCTGTGTTTCCACCACACGGCTGGTGGGCTGATCCGCCAGATCCTGCAACAATGCACGCACCAAAGCGGCAATATCGCCGCCAGAGAGCATCGCGGGCACAGCACGCACAACCAGCTCGCGCGGGCCGACGCTCGCCACAGTGAAACCTAGCGTATGCAACGCCTCCAGGTGCTCGATTGCGGTGGCCAATTCATGCGTACTGACCGAGAGAACGATGGGAACCAGCAAAGTTTGCGTCGCTGGCGAGCCCGCGTTAAGCGATGTTTTCAATTGCTCGTACAAAATCCGCTCATGGGCGGCGTGCATATCCACCAACACCAAGCCGTGCGCATTTTCTGCCAGGACATAAATACCTCGTAATTGAGCAATCGCATAGCCCAACGGATGTTCGACCGGATGTTCTGTTGGCTGATGCATCGAGGGCAAACGGGGTGATGCGCCATCCATCGCTGTCACCGCGGCACGAGCCAAATCAAAATACGGCTGCACCGCTGCTTCGTTCATACCCATACCCAGTGGCCTCTGGTACATCGACCCATTCTGGTAGAGCGAACCATGCGCTGTTGCAGGCAAGCCATCGAATCCGCTGCCGGTGCTGGGCATTGCATCGCCTGCCCCTACGCCAGACAAAGGTGTTGCCAGGGTGCGCTGTACCGCGTGAAAAACAAACTGGTGAATGCCGCGCGCTTCACGAAAACGCACTTCTGTTTTGGCTGGATGTACATTCACATCCACCTCCGCAGGGTCGAGCTCAAGAAACAGCACATAGGCAGGATGACGCGCCCCATGCAAAATATCTTCATATGCCTGACGTGCTGCATGCATCAGCAATTTGTCGCGTACAAAGCGCCCATTCACAAAAAAATATTGCTCGTCACGTCCCGCGCGCGAATACGCTGGCATAGCCGCAAGGCCAGATAGCCGCAGCGACCCGGCAGTCACATCAATTGCACGCGCATGGGGGAAAAAATCCTCGCCGATGATCTCTTTTGCTCTGCGTGAAAAGTCGGCGCTGGCAAGACGCCGCTTTTCGCGGCCTTGATGCATCAAACTGAACGCCACATCAGGCCGCGCCAGGGCCATGCGGCAAAATATCTCGTCACAATGGGCAAACTCGGTATTCTCGGTTTTCAAAAACTTGCGCCGCGCCGGAGTGTTGAAATACAAATCGGCCACTTCCATCACCGTGCCTGCCGCCAAGGCCGCCGGTTGAGCCGCGTCACCCTCATCGCCCGATCGCTGTAAACGCCAGGCATGCGCTGCGCCCTGCTGTCGGCTGGTTACCGTCACTCGTGCCACAGCCGTAATGGAAGCCAGCGCTTCACCACGA
>JALRCC010000105.1 GCA_023257495.1 Rugosibacter sp.
CGCAGCTTGTCTTCGGTTGTTGTTTTGATGCCGAATATAACCGCTGACAAGTCAGAGAATTGATACTTTAACTTGCGCGACTCGGGGTCATCAAACCGATCCAATATAGAATGAAGAGTTAGCCGATACTCTTCCTCATGCCTCCATTCGGGTGATTTGGTACTGAAGCAATCAACAAATTTTTTCCAATATTCCTGCCGCCATGTTTCGTCTTCGTCAAGCATTCTTGCCGCGGTTGTGCTTCGCTCCCCATTCTGGCCTGAAAACCAAAACCCATTTAGTTTGTATCTAGGAATCGTACCGATCGACTCAAAGAAATCGATTTCCGGGAACTCGGCGGTATAGCGCACCCGTTCAAAACGATGTGGAACGTACGCATAGTTTGCGATGATGCCTTCTTTGCTGCCAGTCCAACTATTCGCCCGATAAAGCTCTAACGTAGATATCCCTTCGCCATCAGAGCGCGTTTTAAATTTCAAGCAGACTCCACGATGCCCATCGCCATATGTTCCCCACATTGACGAGTTAGTAGGGTTTGAAGCAAAGCAGGCGACATGCCAATCGGGATAAAGTAGACTCTCCAAAGCAGTCACGTAATAGCTCGGAAAGTCTCGAGAAATAAACAGCCACGGCAGACGTTCTTGGGCAACAGGGTTTTTGATTTCACTGATGATCGCTAGCTGCGATTGTGTCTTTTCATATACCTCGAAGAGTACATCCGACATTTTGGGCACTTGCGCATGTATGCGCAAAACTTCCTCTAATCTCTGGCTCAATTCAACAGCCATAGAATCTAACTTGCTTGCAGATTGAATCAGCGCAAGACCTTTCTGTCCCAATGCAGTCAACACCTTGCTGATTGCTAGTGGTTGAATTAGCCGCAAATAAAAAAGAAGCTCATCCCTTCTTACAGCACTTGTTTGCGATCCAAAAGCTGAAATTAGTTGCTCTGGTGCTGAATGTTGAAAGAACTCCCTGCAAGCTGTTGCGTAGCTGTCTCTAATTGGTGCTTGCGGCAAGTCATCTTCGGTTTGATGGACAAGCATGGAACAAAGGTCGACTTTAAAATCTGTTCCCATAATTGACGCAATCGATATAGCCTGTATGAGATTCAGTAGATAGTGGCGCAAAAGGTTGCGCCAAACAATTTGATCTCCGCGCCAGAAAATGTCTTTGAAGCCCTCCAGCGGATCATTCAATTTGTCGGGCGGGCAGAAATATATTTGCTGACTTTCGAGCTCGTTGTAACCGTCGAGCAGCGCCTTGGTTGAACGAAATCGATAAAGATGCTCCGGCATATATCATCCACCCTAGATTGTCGCTATTGGCTGATCTGAGACAGCTGCCAGCAAAAATCCACAGGCCGCCGCCGACGGCCCCCTTGGCCAAGGCGGTGGCGGCCTGTGGGGTTTTGCCTGAAGGTAGAATCATAGCGTCATAATCTTCCATCCGTGCAATGTCTCGCCTACTCACAATTACTAAGCCTTTGCGTACCCTGCTTGGCCGGTCTTCGATCAAGAGCGTTACAGTCGTTGCTGAGCGCTTTCTGCAAGTATTCCGTGAACATGGCATCGAAGCTGCACAAATCCCGCGCCTGCTGCCCCAGGTGAGGCTCGAAGACCTGCAATCACCGGAACGGCTTCTAGCCATTCTTACACCCGATCTACTCGACCAGGTAGCGAAGCTATTTGGCATCCGTATCCAATGGCTGGAAGGACAGGACGACCGCATCTATGAATATCTCGCCACCTACAAGGAACCCCAAATCCTGCTCGACCACTTGCGTAGCTTATGGCAGCAGCCATCCTGGGCAAACGCGATTGGCTGCCCGCTACGTATTCTCTCGACAACCAAGCGGCTCGACTACCGCGACGACCAGCGGCACAAACTGGCACCGGTTCTAATCGAACCGATCGCTACGCTAGACGATGAAACTATCTATCGCTATCACGTCTATCAGGATGGATTCAGTTGGGATCACCTGCCCGCCCGGATCGAACTCAAGGCCATCGCGCTTGTCACCTACAAGGCCCTACACAAGCCCATACCAATCTACCCGATCAGTCAGCGGGACATGGATGACCTGCTCGAAGGTCGGCGAATACCCCGCTCGTTACTCGGAAGCTACTTAAGCACCGACCCCTCGCTGGAAGACTACGTGCTCGACAACGACGAATCCGTAGTCGCCAAGGAAATAGACGAATTGCCAGCAGTACGGGAATACACGATCAGGGTGGGACTCAATACTTTCGACTTACATGCCCCTGTTCACGACGAGCTAGTCCCACAAATCACCGTTGAACCTACAGCGAGCGATCCGCAGCCGCCAACACCATCGACTACAACGGGCAAGCGGGAGGCTCAGCACAGCCGTTGGCAACAAATTGAAGCTGCAGCTATCGCCCTATGGGCCCAGGATAAGAAACTGACGATTGCCCAAGTTGTTCGACAACTGCAGATGATCCCGGAAATCAAGGCATCTGCTCTGCAAGCAGACACGGTTCGCAAGCGGATTGCTAAGTTTGCTCCCGAGGGGATTCGCGGAAAACCGGGACGCAAGCCCAAAGAATCGGGCTAAACGCATCGCCTAGATTGGCACTAACCCTCTGAACCGGCTGAGAAAATAATTGGGCCGGATTCCTGCCCCATCCCGATAGCGACTATCCAGTTTTTTTCGGCTGGATTCAGCAAGATTATTCGTGCTCCTTCAACCTCAGGAGCACACAATGCAATCGAAGACTCTACCTGCTGCGGCAAAATCGAGTGGCGTGGGCGTACCGTCCGGCCCCCGCGCAAGCGGGGACGGACGGGGCGGCGCAGCCGCCCTTAGACTTGACAAAAGGACATATCTCGACAAAGAACAGGGAAGATATAAGGTCATTCTGAGAGACTATGGTGGCGGTTTATGCGAAGTCGGCTGGTCATTTATTCCCAACCTCTTACCTTTCAAAGCCAGCCGGGGCGAATCGGAACAAAGGGTGCAACATGAAGATCGCGCCGTGCGTCGTGCCCGTTCCCGCCTGCGTCAGTTAATTCTTTCAGCACAAGCTGACCACCTGCTGACCCTGACCTATCGGGAGAACGTCACCGACTTCAAGCAGGCTTGCAAGGACTTGAGCCGCTTCATTCGTGCTGTCAGGACACATCTGCCCGGATGGGTCTTTATCGCGGTGCCCGAAAAACAGAAGCGCGGGGCCTGGCATTGGCACTTGGCCGTGGTGGGTCGGCAGGACGTGGTGCTGCTGCGCAAGCGCTGGCTTCATGTCGTCGGTGACGGCAATATCGACGTGCAAAAACCCAAGCGCGGCACAAACCGTCGCCTGTCCATCGTCAAGTACCTGGGCAAGTATCTGGCCAAGGGATTCGAGGAAGGCCATCGAGAATTGAACGGCCATCGATACCGCGCCTCGCTTGGCATTGAAGTGCCAGGCGAGTTCGTTCAAATTCCCGAGCACTTGCGCGGGGAAGTTTCCGCGTATGTGCTGGCACTTCTCCGACAGCGGTCGGGCAGCGTGGGCTATGTCTGGGTCGATCCCATTCACATGGCCGGCTGGGCCTGTTCTTGGAGCTAAGCCATCATGACTTCACTTCCTGAAATTGGTTATCTGCGCCTATATCAAATCATTGGTAACACGAAAGTCGATCCGCCGATTCCAGCGCTTATTCCGGTGGGTAAATCAACTTGGTGGGCTGGTGTTAAATCCGGACGCTATCCGCAACCGGTGCGAACACTAGGTAAACGCATTACAGCGTGGCGAGTTGAGGACATTCGGAGTTTGATCGAACGTGCTGCCGAACGATGATTGGGGCAACTTTAGGGGCAACTGCTTATTTTGCGCATGATACTACTCAGTATTCATGCGGCCTGCAGCGAGTTATTCGGGTGACGCCGCCCCCCAATTCTTAGGGCTCGGATAATCTCCGGGCCCTTTTTCTTTTCAGATTCAGTTAATCTCTCCCTCTCACTTCAACAAAAGGAAGTTTGGCAATGAGCACGCAAGAAACGGCAATTCTCGCTGGTGGCTGTTTTTGGGGCATGCAGGATTTGATTCGCAAAATGCCCGGCGTGACGTCCACCCGCGTGGGCTACAGTGGCGGCGATGTGCCCAATGCCACCTATCGCAATCACGGCACGCATGCTGAAGCGATTGAGATCATCTTTAACCCGGCTCAATTAAGTTATCGGCAACTGCTGGAATTCTTTTTTCAGATTCACGACCCAACCACACCGAATCGTCAGGGGAATGATCGGGGCATGTCCTATCGGTCTGGCATTTATTACACCAGTGCAGCGCAACAGCGCGTGGCCGAAGAGACGATTGCTGACGTGAATGCTTCCGGCCTCTGGCCGGGTGAAGTGGTGACCGAGGTCGCCCCTGCCGGGCCATTTTGGTTAGCAGAGCCCGAACATCAGGATTATCTTGAGCGCTTTCCGCACGGCTACACTTGCCATTACGTGCGCCCTGACTGGAAGCTGCCACGGCGTGGCTAACTAATTCATCAACAAACCGAACTCCATGAACTCGACGTCGCCCACAACACCTCAAACATCCGCCGGTGGATTTGCATTCGACAATAGCTTCGCACGTGAGCTCGAGGGCATGTATGTTTCATGGCAAGCGGCACCCGTGCCAACGCCTCGGTTGCTCAAACTGAACCTTGCACTGGCTGAAGAACTCGGCCTTGATGAGACGGCGCTGAATGGCGAACTGGGCGCCGAAATCTTTTCGGGCAACCTTTTACCCGTGGGTGCGACCCCCGTGGCGCAAGCCTACGCCGGGCACCAGTTCGGCGGCTACTCGCCACGCCTGGGCGACGGGCGTGCTCTCTTGCTGGGCGAAGTCATTGACCGTAACGGACAACGCCGCGACATTGCCTTCAAAGGCTCAGGTCGCACCCCGTTTTCGCGCGGTGGCGATGGTAAAGCCGCCATCGGCCCGGTTTTGCGTGAATATCTGATCGGCGAAGCGATGCATGCGTTAGGCTTGCCAACGACACGCGCACTGGCGGCAGTAGCCACCGGGGAAAACATTTTGCGGGATCACGGCCCCTTGCCCGGTGCCGTGCTTACCCGCGTGGCAGCAAGTCACATTCGTGTGGGCACATTTCAGCTCGTGGCTGCACGAGCAGACCTGCCCACGTTGCGCCGTCTGGCGGATTACGTCATTCAGCGACACTACCCTGCCCTGAAAGAACAACCCAATCCCTACCTTGCCATGTTCGGTGCGGTAGCAGAACGCCAGGCCGCCCTCATTGCTGGCTGGATGACGGTGGGATTCATTCACGGGGTGATGAATACCGACAACATGACACTCTCCGGCGAGACCATTGATTACGGCCCTTGTGCGTTCATGAACCGGTTTGACGCGGCAACCGTGTACAGCTCTATCGACGACAATGGCCGCTATGCCTACGGCAACCAACCGATGATTGCCCAGTGGAACCTGGCACGCTTGGCAGAGGCCATGCTCCCCCTCTTTGCCGAAGACACTGACGCTGCAGTGACTTTGGCGATGGAGATACTCAATACCTTTCCACAACACTATCAAACCCATTGGCTCAAGCGCATGCGCGCCAAGCTCGGCATGAGGGGTAGCCAGCCAGACGAGATGACACTGGCAAATGATTTTCTTGGCAGCATGAATAGTCAGGCCGTGGACTACACGCAAGCCTTTCGGTGCTTGGGCGAGGTGGCAAAAAATCAAGGTCATGCAGAAAATCATGATCAGGCACTGACCGCCTTGCGTGCGCTCTATATCGATAGCACCGCGCTTAACGCCTGGTTGCCACGCTGGAAGCAGCGTGTGCAGGATGATCGAGCAGCCACTGAGCGAGCAGCTGCCATGCACGCAGTCAATCCCCTGTACATTCCGCGCAATCACAAGGTGGAAGAAGCCTTGACTGCTGCTTCAGCGCACCGCGACATGCAGCCGTTCGAGCAACTGCTCAAGGTTATCCAGCAACCCTTTGTTGAGCAGGCGGGCGCGCAAGACTACCTGTTCCCGCCTTCCATCGCCGAGTGCGCCAGCTACAAAACCTTTTGCGGCACATGATGAACGAAACACCCCGTACGCAGCGATGCACGATTTAGCAGGCTGCCTTACATTTGCTTACCGCAACCCACAAACTGGATCGACTAGAATTTCCCGATGAAAATTCCTATCCGTCTTGGCTTTCTGCCTGTTGCTGCGTTAGCTCTTCTGGTGCTCATTGCTGGGTATGCCGCTTGGCATTTTTTAACCGCTGATGGCGATACGCTAAAGTTCAAGCAAGCCAAGGTTGAGAGGGGATCCATTACCGCGGCAGTATCCGCCACGGGCACGCTTAACCCGGTTGTCTCGGTGCAAGTGGGCTCGCAGATTTCCGGCCAGATAAAAGAACTTCTGGTGGACTTCAATTCACCAGTAAAAGCTGGTCAGCTGATCGCCCGACTTGACCCGGAAACCTATCGTCAACGCGTGATCCAGGCGCAGGCAGATACCGAAGCAGCACGGGCCAATCTGGTGATGCAGCAGGCGGATGTTCTCCGCGTGCAGGCGAATCTGGCCGATACACAACGCGACTACGCCCGTAAAAAGTTACTGGTAGAAAAGAAATTCATCTCGCCCGCTGATCTCGATAAAGCACAAACCACGTTCGATGCAGCCACAGCCGCGCTACGTGTGGCCCAGGCACAAGCGCTCAGTGGCGCAGCGCAGTTGCGTCAACGTCAGGCCTTGCTGGCACAAGCACAAGTGGATTTAAGCCGCACTGAAATTCGCTCACCGGTTGATGGCGTGGTCGTCAAGCGCAGCGTGGATACCGGACAGACCGTTGCTGCCAGCCTACAGGCACCTGAGCTGTTTATCATTGCCAAAAACCTGAGTGACATGCAGGTAGAGACTTCCGTTGATGAAGCTGATGTAGGCCGTATCCAGCCAGGCCAGAGCGTAAGTTTTACCGTTGATGCGTTTCCCGGGCAGCATTTTGCCGGGCAGATCAAACAGGTGCGCAAGGCAGCGTCGATTGTTTCCAATGTCGTGAGCTACACCGTGGTTGTTTCTGCGGCCAACCCTGATCTCTTATTGCTGCCTGGCATGACGGCCAATGTACGCATCATCACGGCGCACAAGGACAATGTACTCAAAGTGCCCAATGCTGCGTTACGTTTCAACCCGCCTGCAAACAGCGCTGAAAAAAGCGATAAAAAGGGCCCATCCGCCGTCTCACCAGCGCCGACTTTTTCAGGGTGGGGAAAAGACCGCAGCAATACCAGTCGGCTGTGGGTACTGGATAAAAACAATAAGCCACGTGCCATCTCGGTGAGTCTCGGCCTCACGGATGGCAGCATGACCGAGATTATCGTGGATGATCCTCAGATCAAAGCCGATAGTGAAGTTATTGTCGGCATGCAAAGTGATGCCCGTAAAAAGCCTGCCGCAGGCGCACCTGGCCCACGCATGTTTTGATTGCTCATCCAGAGACGGATTCAAGGATTGACAACATGGCAGCACTGATTCATGTGGATGGTCTGGCCAAGGATTACCCGATGGGCAGCACCCTTGTGCCAGCCTTGCGTGGGGTCACGCTCGACATTGCCGCTGGCGAATTCGTTGCTGTCATGGGGCCATCTGGCTCCGGCAAATCCACGTTCATGAATCTGCTCGGTTGCCTTGACCAGCCCAGTCGTGGTCGCTATCAACTGGCGGATCAGGAAGTCTCGCAACTCTCCGGTGATGCCTTGGCGCATGTGCGCAATCGGCAAATCGGCTTTGTGTTCCAGCACTTCAACCTGCTGGCACGCACATCCGCCTTGGACAATGTCGCCCTGCCCCTGCTCTACAGCCAGATTCCCGTGGCCGAACATGCTGCTCGCGCCAAACAACGGCTCGCGCAGGTGGGGCTCGCCGAGCGCATGGATCACCATCCCGCGCAGCTTTCCGGCGGCCAGCAGCAGCGCGTAGCCATTGCCCGCGCACTGGTCTGCCAACCGCAACTGGTCCTCGCAGATGAGCCCACCGGTGCCCTCGATAGCCGCACCAGTATCGAGATCATGGCGCTGTTGCAGCAGCTCAATCACGAAGGCATCACCATCGTGCTGGTGACGCATGAACACGATATTGCGCTGTTCGCCAGCCGCATCATCAGCTTTCGCGATGGCATCGTGATCGAAGATAAAGCCAATGTGCCCCATGATGCGGCGGCATGGCTGCGCAAGACATAACGTGAATCTCGTCGCCATCCTGCGTGTCGCCCTGCTTGCCCTGCGCATCAACAAGATGCGCTCGGCATTGACCATGCTTGGCATCATCATTGGCGTGGCCGCAGTTATTGTCATGATCGCCGTTGGCAACGGCGCGCAGGCACGTGTCGAAGAACAAATCAAAAGCCTCGGCTCGAATATCATCATGGTGCTATCCGGCTCGGTGACATCAGGTGGCGCGCGCGGCGGCTCGGGCTCACAGCCGACCATTTAT
>JALRCC010000165.1 GCA_023257495.1 Rugosibacter sp.
AAGGCGATGCGCATAGAGTGCGCCTCATGGTGAGGAGTTCGATACCTCTGGCTGGACAGGTTTTCGAGGTGTCAAGCCGGCGCTGGCGTCGCATCGCTTCTAGAACTCACCACGAGTTGCGATAACAGTCTGTCAGCAAGCCTCTCTGCCACAGTTGACCAGTCAGTGGCCACACCTACCTCTTGAAGGGAGGTGGTTCGCAGCCCAACATACCCACACGGATTAATGTGCTCGAACGGGCGCAGATCCATTGCCACGTTGAGTGAAAGACCGTGGTAGGTGCAATGCCGACTTACTTTGATGCCAAGAGCTGCAATCTTTGCCACCCGCTGGAGTTCTTCCTCCAACTTGCGCGACCCTGCAGCAATTTTCGGGTCCCTTGATACGTTCGAGTGCACATAGACACCTGGAGCGCCTGACACTCGTATGCCATCGACGCCAAAACTACTGAGCGTTTCGACGATTGCCAACTCCAGACGAGCCACGTACTCCTTGACGAATATGTTGATTCGCCGCAGGTCGACTAAGGGATAAGCAGTAACCTGTCCCGGCCCGTGATAACTCACTTGCCCACCGCGATCGCTTGCAACCACAGGTATGTCCCCAGGTGAGAGTAGGTGCTCAGGCTTTCCAGACAGCCCCTGAGTAAAAGTTGGAGGATGCTCGCAGAGCCATAGCTCGTCACATGTATCTGCATCGCGCGCGGCGGTGAATGCACGCATGGCCGCGACCGTTGACTGGTAATCCACTTGCCCCAAAAATCTAACGATCATAAAAACTGACTGCGCGCGGTGCGGAAGAAGCATCTCGGGTGAGCACAATTTGATGCCCGATTTCGGCTTCAGTTGAGGCGCTGGCCAGACGACCGAGGCCCCTCAATTGCTAGCTTTTTCGGCAACGCTTCAAGCCATCGCCCTACGACTTCCATTTCTTGCTCGTTGAAGCCATCCGTCAACTGAAAATTCAGTGCCGTGAGAGCACTTTTTGTACGCTGGGCGGCAAGCCTGCCCTCATCAGTTTGGTAGAGACGTATCGCTCTTCCATCCTCTTCGTCGCGCTGACGCGTCAAAAATCCAGCCTGCTCAAGTCGATTGGCCAACCCTGACATCGCAGGAGCACCGATATTGAGCGCTGCGGCCACGTCGCCCGTTAGAGCTCCGTCGTTCTCAGCCAAATAGAACATCGTTCCCGCTTGCGCGGCAGACAGTGCCGAGGCTCCTCCACCCTCGTTCTCCAGCCAGCGATCTACAGCTCTGTAGGCAATGTTGAGCAAAAAGACCAAACGAGTCTTCTTTTGTTTCATCTGAACTCCGCGCTGATGGCCGCAACTTTAAAGTATTTCGTATACGAATCATATAACTCGCATACGAAATATTTTCGCACAAGGCGAGAACGCCCAGACACACCCAGGAGGAGACATGAGCAGGCACGTCAACATCTATAGAGAAAACGCTGTTCTCACTCTGACCACTGCGCGGCCAGAGAAGACGAAGGCACATCACCAACGAGATGTACGCATCCTTAGGCACCGCGCGCTTGCGAAACTTCCAGCTGGCTCACTGAAGCAAGGCTCTGATGCCCAACCCCGACGCCGTAGCGGCTCGATTGGAACTTGAAACTACTCAACTGAATCAGCGATTGCGCAGCGCTAGAGGCGCATGAAGCGCTTACTACCTTTTTAGACCAGCCTAAAAAAGGACCTTCATGGCAGCTTTGTTCAACGGTCTACGCAAGTTCAGCGGTCCCACCACGGGATCCCATTCGTTCGCGGTCCGGACGACCAATCGGCTGCCCCATATCGTCTTTGACAGCGCATTTTGGAACCGAGAAAGCTTCAACAGCGTCGTGACCAACAACATCATCTAGCGGTCGCACTACCCGAGCTGCCTCGACTAGCACCACATTGCGAACCAATTCTGCAATGTGACGAGTTAAGGCTTGTGAAGACGGCCCGT
>JALRCC010000205.1 GCA_023257495.1 Rugosibacter sp.
GAGTTTTGGCTTGGTTTAACTATTCCGGTTCAGCTATTCCGGCGCATCTCTTTTTAGCAAGATGCGACAATAAGCCCATCACATCGATAGGTGCATCGCCAGATACAGCGTGGATAGGTACAGCGCACCAGGACTGCGTCGGCCGCTAGCAAAAATTACATTACAAACTGGCAGCGAGTGAAGCGGCGGCAATGCGCCCTGCATTCCAAGAGATTGACACGTTCCCACGCTTCCACACTCCTGGGCTGCCCGAGTATTGCCCGAGTCGTTTGGCAAAACACCAGAAAACGTCAGGAGTGCGGATTGGCTTTTGATACGCCAGACTGCCAATCAGTCATCCAGCGCAAGACTGAATAGATCGCGCTTGAGCATGAGTTGTTGCGGCATGCGAGGTTTTAACTTGTCGAACCATTCGCCATGTTGTTCAAGTTCTGCATGCCAGGCTGCCGCGTCAATGGCAGCGAGTTCTTCAAAGGCTGCTCTGGAGACCTCATGATTGTCACCCCAGTCGAGATCTTCAAAACGGGGAACCCAGCCCAAAGCGGTTTGTTTGGCATTAACCAGGCCGCGGCTACGTTCGACGATCCATTTGAGCACACGCATGTTTTCACCAAAGCCTGGCCACATGAAGTTGCCCTGGGCATCCTGGCGGAACCAGTTGACGGTAAAAATGCGCGGTGTGTGTTCCAGTTGATGACCAATTTTCAACCAGTGATTAAAGTAGTCACCCATGTGATAGCCGCAGAAGGGCAGCATGGCAAACGGGTCACGACGCACGATGCCTTGCTGGCCGGTGGCAGCTGCCGTTGTTTCCGAGCCCAGGGTTGCTGCCATGTATACCCCGTAGTTCCAGTTGAAGGCTTCAAAGACGAGCGGCACGGTGGTGGCGCGACGGCCACCGAATACGAAGGCTGAAATCGGCACGCCTGCGGTGCTTTCCCAGTTGGGGTCGATTGAGGGGCATTGCACAGCGGGTGCAGTAAAGCGCGAATTGGGATGCGCGGCCTTGCGACCGGCTTTTCCATCTTCCGGTGTCCAATCACGGCCCTGCCAGTCGATCAGGTGCGCGGGAGGTTCTTTGGTCATGCCTTCCCACCACACATCGCCGTCGTCTGTTAAGGCAACATTGGTGAAGATAATGTTTTCCTTCAATGTCGCCATGGCATTGAAGTTGGTTTTTTCCGAGGTACCGGGGGCGACGCCGAAAAAGCCGGCTTCGGGATTGATGGCATAGAGCTGACCATCTTTGCCGGGTTTGATCCAGGCAATATCATCCCCTACCGTGGTGACTTTCCAGCCATTCAGACTTTGCGGCGGGATCAGCATGGCAAAGTTGGTTTTGCCGCAGGCGGAGGGAAAGGCCGCAGCGACATAGGATTTTTTTCCATCGGGTGATTCAACACCGAGGATCAGCATGTGTTCAGCCAGCCAGCCTTCGTCACGAGCCATGGTTGAGGCGATACGCAGGGCGAAACACTTTTTGCCGAGCAGTGCATTGCCGCCGTAACCGGAACCAAACGACCAGATTTCCCGCGTTTCCGGAAAATGGCAGATATATTTTGTTTTATTGCATGGCCACTTCACGTCTTGTTGCCCCGCTTCCAGCGGATGCCCCACGCTGTGCAGGCAGGGCACGAATTCACCCGCGCTGCCCAGCTGATCGAATACGGCGCGGCCCATGCGCGTCATGATGCGCATGTTCACTACAACATAGGGGCTGTCGGAGAGCTCAACGCCGATATGTGCGATGGGTGAGCCGATAGGCCCCATCGAGAATGGAATCACATACATTGTGCGACCGCGCATGCAACCTTTGAAAAGGCCGCGCAGCGTCTTTTTCATTTTGACAGGGTCTTCCCAATTGTTGTTGGGGCCGGCGTCTTCAGGGTCTGTCGTGCACACATAGGTACGATCTTCCACGCGGGCGACATCTGATGGATCAGACAACGCAAGGTAAGAGTTCGGACGTTTGGCCGGGTTGAGTTGCTTCATGCTGCCTGCGGCGACCATTTGCGCAAATAGAGCGTTGGCTTCTTCTTCCGAACCGTCACACCACACGATTTGATCAGGTTCGGTGAGCGCGGCGACTTCTGCAACCCACGCTTTGAGTTTGGTATGTTTAATGTGGTCCGGGGTAATGGCCGAAGATGATTTGTTCATGAGGCAAGGAGTCTCCAGGGATTAAATCGTTAATTTGATTAACGCGCTGCCTGGTACCAGGAAGTTACGGGATCAAAGGGTAGGGATCATCGAACTTTTGGCTGTCCGCATCCACCATGGTCGCTAGTAGCGATGATTCCTGGTGCTGCGGATGCTACATTGATGCAGGGTGAGCACCAAGCGGCTAGCAAGCGGGAAAACTTATTTTTTAACTATATCACGATGCCGACTTGGTCGCCACCCAGTGGTTGCGTATGAAGGGATATCCGGTACGAATGGCAGGGCATGCAAGCGCATCGATTCCACCTTGAGAAATAGGGTGTTTGCCAAAAAAGTCGGCGCTGGTGAGACGGCGATAGAATGAGCTCTTGAAGGTTAAATAGACGTCAATACGTATCATTCTGTCGCAGATGATGAATGTGAAAAAATCTAGCCAATGTGATCCATGTGACAAACAAAAAAAATGACCAAGCGGGCACCTAAAATTGCATTGATTCTTACCGGCGGGGGTGCGCGGGCAGCGTATCAGGTCGGTGTGCTCAAGGCCGTGCGTGAGTTGCTACCCCACCCGCAACGTAATCCATTTCAGATACTTTGTGGCACCTCGGCAGGTGCAATTAATGCCGCAGTCATGGCAGTTTGGGCTGAGAATTTTGGTGCGGGGGTGGATCGTCTGTGCCGCGTATGGGAACGTTTTCATGCGCACCAGGTGTACCGCACGGATGTTTTAGGGGTGGCCGGTTCGGGCGCGCGCTGGCTGGCTGCGTTGATGTTTGGCTGGGCGACGCATCGGGCACCACGCTCATTGCTTGATAACTCACCTTTGCGCCAATTGTTAACCGAGAGCCTCGACTGGGATCGGATCGGGCAGGCCATTGAAAGCCAGGCCTTGCATTCGGTGAGTATTACCTGTTCTGGCTATTCCAGTGGGCAGAGTGTGACATTTTTTCAGGGGCGTGCCGACCTTGAGCCCTGGCAGCGAAGCCAGCGGGTGGGGGCACACGTCAAGTTGAATTTGGATCATCTGATGGCATCGAGCGCGATTCCCTTTGTGTTTCCCGCCGTGAAAGTCAATCGCGAATGGTTTGATGATGGATCGATGCGGCAATCAGCGCCTATTTCGCCTGCCATTCATCTGGGTGCCGACAAAGTCCTGGTGATCGGTGCGGGTCGTTTGCATGAGGAGCATGCGCGCCCGCGCACTGCAACGTATCCCTCGCTGGCACAGATTGCCGGGCATGCATTGTCCAGCATTTTTCTGGATAGTCTGTCTGTAGATCTTGAACGGCTGATCCGCATAAATCACACGATTGCACTGATACCCGAAGCCATACGCCAACAGCAAGGAACCACCCTGCGCCCGGTCGAAGTGCTCGTGGTTTCACCTTCTGAACGACTGGATCATCTGGCAGCGAGGCATGCCTGGACGTTGCCTTGGCCAATCAGAATGCTGTTGCGCGGGATCGGTGCGATGAATCGCAATGGCGGCGCGTTGATCAGTTATTTGCTTTTTGAAAGAGCTTACACGTGCGCCTTGATTGAACTGGGTTATCGCGACACGTTATCGCAGCGCGAAAAAATTATCGAGTTTCTGGCTATTGAGGCTATTGAACCTATTGAGCCGACAGAAAACGCCAGCCATCCCGAAGGCCAGAGCGGCTAGAGGTGACCAAGTGCTACGGCGATGACGGTGCTGGATGCTCGCCACCACAGCCTTGCCGCCGTATCACCAGCGCCGACTTTTGGCGGTTACATCGTCCGGTGACACCGCGTCATCAAGTCAGCGGCAATTGCCCTTGAGTGATGTTTTGCTCTTGCGGCGCGCTCAGGCTACCGACGCGTACTCCGATGAGCCGCAGACGTTGCTCCAGTGGCACGCGGCGTAGGCATTCGCCGGCGGCACGGCGGATGGTTTGGGCATTCGCCGTGGCCTCGGGCAGAGTCACGTCACGGGTAATGGTGGAAAAATCAGCATAGCGCAGCTTGATGCCGATCGTGCGACCGACGTAACCTTTTTTGTTCAGGTCTTCTGCCACGCGGGTGCATAGTGCGGTAAAAATCTCGCCCAGCTGCGCTTTATCCTCGCGTGGGTGCAGGTCGCGTTCAAAGGTGGTTTCGCGGCTGGTGGACTTCGGTTCGCGGTGAGTCACAAGTGCTCGGTTGTCTCGCCCGTGCGCAGCTTCCAGCAGCCAGAGGCCGTAGCTGCGGCCAAAATGCTGCTGCAAGACAATCGGATCCGCTTTAGCGAGTTCGCCGATGTGATGGATACCTAACGCAGCGAGTTTTTCGCTCGCGCGTGGGCCGATGCCGTTGACCTTTCTCACCGGCAGGGGCCACAACTGCGAGGCGATGTCGTCCATGGTGAGCAGCGTGATGCCATCGGGTTTATTCAGGTCGGAGCAGATTTTGGCCAGTAACTTGTTGGGCGCAATACCCACCGAGCAGGTAAGGCGGGTGGCCGCATACACGGCGGCTTTTATTTTTTGCACCAGCGCCAGCGTGTCTTCGGCCAGGAAGGTCAAGTCGATATAAATTTCGTCAATGCCACGGTCTTCGACGGCGGGTGCGATAGCGGCCACGGCCGCCTTGAATCGCTGCGAGGCAGCTCGATAAGCGTCAAAGTTGGCGGGCAGCAGAACGGCGTTGGGTGCCAGCCGCGCGGCTTGCATCACGCCCATGCCGGAATGGATGCCCAAGGCACGGCCTTCATAAGTGGCGGTAGTGAGTACGCCACGGCCAGTGTATTCGCCCAGACGCATGAATTGCCAACGGCCATTAGCCTGCCGCGTCGGCTGCGGAACAGAACGCCCGCCTACAGCGACGGGCAGGCCGTGCAGCTCGGGGTAGGTGAGTAATTCGACGGAAGCAAAAAACGCATCCATGTCGAGGTGAGCAATACGACGTTGCAGGGCCATTGACTAGGCTTGAAGCACGTTCACAGCGTCGAGCAATTGTGCGAAGTCTGCATCGGACAAGGCCGAAGAAAGCGAAAAACGCAACCGGCACCCACCCGCTGGCACGGTAGGCGGACGCATCGCAACGGCTAGTATGCCGCGCGCTTCAAGCCGTTGTTGTGCCGCCAAGGCGGCGGCTTCGCTGCCTAGCACGGCAGGGATGATCTGCGTGGTGGATTGAAGTGTATCGA
>JALRCC010000276.1 GCA_023257495.1 Rugosibacter sp.
GGGTTGGCGGAAGCGGTGAGATTCGAACTCACGAACGCCTTGCGACGTTGCCAGTTTTCAAGACTGGTGCATTCAACCGCTCTGCCACGCTTCCAAAGAAGGGTCGCATTCTATCAGACAAGGGGACAGAGCGTACTGCGCAAGGTAGTCATTATCTACTTGGGGGCTCTGTTGAAAATTTTTTGTGAGCGTAATACGTTCGAGTATTCTCAGGTGTATGCTGTGCGGGTTAGAGGGCTAATTTATAACGATCGGTTGATCATTTTTCTAAGGAGTTCGAAGATGAAAGAAAAAAACACATCAATGGATATTCCCGCCATCCGCCAGAAACTGGGGTTGAATCAGCAGCAATTCTGGGCTCGTCTGGGTGTTACTCAGAGCGGGGGTTCCCGATACGAGAATGGGCGCAGAATGCCGCGCCCGGTTCAGCAGCTTGTACGTCTGGTGTATGTCGAAAACATTGATATACAAAAAATCAAGCGTGAAGATTTCGAGGTCATTGAATATCTGCGTGCCAGTAAGCCTGCTGTTTTGAAAGAGCTAAAAAAAGAAGCTAAAGCGGCTGCCGCTACTGCGAAAAAGGGCGGATAGCGAGAAGGTTGAGAAGGTTAATTCGGTCGGGCCTGGTTTTAGGCAGCAAGTGTTTGGCTTTATCAGCTCAAGCGCTGACTTGGACAATAAGTCCAAGCTGCCGGATTCTTTGCCCGATGGTTTCGAGATACTCCGCATCAAGACGCCCCAGTCTAGATGCTTCGTTTTGTAGCGAAGGCCTGGCCAGGCTGTACAAATGAACGCCTTTGAGTTGTTGGGCAACAGGCGCGAGTAAAGCAAGATAGCGCGCGATGTCGTCTTCTGTCGGCAAGGTGTTATCCAGCGTGAACAAGCAGGTTTGCACCCAGGTGGGTGCCAAGGCCGCGCAGCGTGCCAGCCGTCGCGAGATGGTTTCAATCTTGAGCTGGGTGCCATTGATCAGCGCTAACCCGGCGGTGCTTGCGCTATCTACCTTGAACCATACTTCGCCTGATGCGTTGCCAATGTCTCTGATCCCGGCTTGAACGCTGTGGCGATCCAGCAGGCTACCATTGGTTATCAAACGCAGCATGACGCGCTGGTCCAGTCGATGAGCATGTAACACGTTGCGCACGAGCGAAACCGCCAGGGGGAACTCTGCAGCGCTGGTGGGCTCGCCATTGCCGGAAAAAGCGATGTCACGTAGTACGGGTAGGCCGTGAGATGGTGCATCATGATCAATGATTAAACTGCCGTCCGCAATGGAGTTGAGAAGTGTTGTCAGTTCCTGTTCCAGCAAAGCCAGATCAATAGGCGGTGGGCCACCACGGGTAAGGTTGGACACCTGACAATAGATGCAGCGCCAATTGCAGGCGTTATTGGGGTTAAGGTTGATCCCTATGGATAGGCCTTCTGCCCGGCGTGAGAGTACGGGGTATACATAGCGCATGCCTGCGCTGTCACGAGCGTGGTCGTCTGTCTTGAGTACAATTCTGTGCATGGCGTGATTTAAAAAGTCGGCGCTGGTGATACGGCGACGAGGGTCACTATAATGCAGCCTTTGCCACATGTCGCGTACTTTCTTCGTCATCTTTCCCCATGCAAATTACTCGCCGCTTAGAATTTGATGCCGGCCATCGGATTCCGGATCACAAAAGCCAATGTCGCCACCTGCATGGGCATCGGTATGCTATCGAGATTACCTTGGCTGGCGAAGTGATCAATGTCCCTGGTCGATCGGATAATGGCATGCTGATGGATTTTTCCGATGTTAAAGCGCTAGCTAAAGTGCATGTGGTGGATGCATGGGATCACGCGTTTTTGGTGTGGCGAGAAGACCACGCCGTTGCTGCGTTTTTAGCAACATTGACGAATCATAAAACTGTTGTGATGGATACCGTGCCAACCGCTGAAAATCTTGCTCGAACTGCGTTTGCCATACTTGATCCGATTTATCTTAGTACGTTTGGTAACCACATTCGTCTGGAGCGGGTACGCTTGTTTGAGACGCCGAACTGTTGGGCGGATGCATTGCGTGAAGAAAATATCTAATCTCGAAAAATGCTTCAGCTAAGGGAGTCTGATAATGCAGCAAATCGATAATGATTCTGGAACTCGCCCCGAAGATGATCGGTGGGAGCGCAAAGCGCTCGAAAATGTCGCTTTGGCGGCGATTACTGAGCAGCGGCGCAGTCGGCGCTGGGGAATTTTCTTTAAGTTCCTGGGCCTGGCCTACCTCTCTTTGATTCTTGCTTTTGTCATTGACTGGGGGCAGCCCGACCGTTTTGCCGATGGACAGAGAATTACTGCATTGATTGATATGAACGGCGTGATTGATAGCAGCGATGTGAGCGCAAAAAACCTGATTAGTGCTTTAAAAGACGTGTATGAAGACAAGCATACGGCAGGTGTCATCTTGCGCATTAACAGTCCAGGTGGTAGTCCCGTACAGGCGGGCATGATGAACGATGAAATTCGCAGATTGCGCAGCCTGCATCCCACCATTCCGGTTTACGTGGTGGTTGAGGATGTATGCGCATCCGGTGGATATTATGTTGCCGTTGCTGCTGACAAGATTTTTGTTGATAAGGCGAGTATCGTGGGTTCGATCGGCGTGCTGATGGATGGATTTGGGTTTACCGGCACCATGGAAAAGCTGGGTGTCGAGCGACGTTTGTTGACTGCCGGAGAAAACAAGGGATTCCTTGATCCTTTTTCACCGCAGACACCACAGCAAAAAGATTTTGCACTAAAGATGCTGGGTGAAATTCATGCCCAGTTTATTGATGTTGTCAGGCGTGGTCGAGGACAGCGCCTGAAAGAAACGCCCGAGATGTTTTCCGGTTTGATGTGGAACGGAGCAAAAAGCATCGAGCTGGGTTTGGCGGATGGTTACGGCACAGTAGAAAGTGTCGCGCGTGATGTCATCAAAGCTGAAGTGATTCACGACTTTACCGTCAAGCCTAATATTGCTGAAAAATTTGCCAAGCGACTTGGTGCGGACATGGCAGAAGGCATGGCCAATGCCATGTCACGAGTTACAGTCCGTTGATTGGCAAGGTTTGCAGGGCGCTTAACAGACGTTCTTGAGCGCAGATACGTGCACGCTTGGTTGGTTTGACAAGGTAATTCCCCTGGCTGTTCATTTCCCAAGCCTGGGTGTTATCAGCAAGGTAAGGTTGCAATCCTTCTTTGAAGACCCGGCGTTTGAGCTTGGGGTCTAATACCGGAAAGCTGACTTCTATGCGGCGAAAGAAATTACGCTCCATCCAGTCAGCGCTGGAAAGATAGATATGCTGTGCGCCTTGCGCATGGAAATAAAAAATCCGGTGGTGCTCAAGAAAGCGACCGATGATAGACCGTACCCGAATATTTTCTGACAGACCTTTCACTCCGGGGCGTAAAGAGCAGACGCCACGAACAATCAAATCAATGGTTACGCCTGCCTGACTTGCCTCATAAAGCGCTTCGATAATCTTGGGCTCTAGCAGGGAGTTCATCTTGGCGATGATGCGTGCCGGTTGGTGGTCACGTGCTGCTGCAGTCTCCGCATGTATGGCGGCGAGCATGTTGGCATGCAATGAAAAAGGTGCTTGCCATAAGTGCGTCAGCGCATTCGCTTTGCCTAATCCGGTGAGTTGCTTGAATACTTCATTCACATCTTCGCCAATTTCCGGGTTACAGGTGAGCAAGCCAAAGTCGGTATAAATGCGCGTAGTACCCGGGTGATAATTGCCGGTGCCCAGATGAATATAGCGGCGATAACCTTGTTCTTCCCGGCGCAGAATCATGAGCATTTTGGCGTGGGTCTTAAAGCCCACGACGCCATACACGACATGCACACCGACTTCTTCCAGCCGTGATGCGATAGAGAGGTTAGCCTCTTCATCAAATCGTGCCATGAGTTCGACCACGACAGTGACTTCCTTACCCTTTTGGGCAGCGCGCAAAAGGTGTTCCATCAATACGGAATTTGTCCCCGTCCGATAAACGGTCATTTTGATGGCAACAACCTGAGGATCATCCGCTGCCTGCTGTAGTAGCGTGATCACTGGTGAAAAAGACTGATAAGGATGATGTAAAAGAATATCCTGTTTGCGAATACTGCTGAAGATATCTGCACGCTTGACGAGTGTTTTGGGGAGGCCTGGTTGAAAAGTAGCGTATTTGAGGTCAGGTCGGTTAACCTCATTGGGCACGGACATGAGTCGTACCAGATTAACTAT
>JALRCC010000027.1 GCA_023257495.1 Rugosibacter sp.
GTGTCCATCTCGCGCATTTGGGTTTTCCGATCGCAGGGGATGATAAATATGGCGACTTTTTACTGAATCGTACTTTGCAAAAAACCGGACTCAAACGGATGTTTTTGCACGCGGCGCGGCTGGATTTACCGCATCCCCTGAGTGGTGATCCGCTGGCACTGACTTTGACCTTGCCAACGGAGTTACAGGGTTTTGTTGAACAATTGGATCGCAATGAGGCAAACAGGGTTTAACGATGGCTAATTTTCAATTGATCGTGTTCGACTGGGATGGCACGGTGCTGGACTCGACGGGGATGATTGCTGCCTCTATCCAGGCTGCTGCGCGCGATCTTGGTATTGTCGAGCCGTCAGACGAGCGTGCTCGCCATATTATCGGGCTGGGGTTGATTGATGCGCTGCGCTATGCCATGCCGGGCTTGCCTCCTGAACGTTATAACGACGTGGCTGAACGGTATCGTTACCATTATTTGGCGAGGGATCACGAGTTACTGCTTTTTCCCGGCATTGCCGAACTGATCAAAGAGCTTGCTGAGGCCGGGTTTCAGTTAGCGGTGGCTACGGGTAAATCGCGCAACGGGTTGAATCGTGCGCTGGAAGTGAGTGGCCTGGGTCAGTATTTTCAAAACACACGCTGTGCTGACGAGTGTCATTCCAAGCCGCACCCGCAAATGCTGGAGGAGTTAATCGAAGCCTTCAATGTCTCGCCTGCAACGACGCTGATGATCGGCGATACGACGCACGATTTGCAGATGGCAAAAAATGCCCGAAGCCATGGCTTGGGGGTCACTTATGGGGCGCATTCGCGGCTGCTGCTGGAAGCTGAAGCGCCGCTTTATTGTGCGGATGATGTCTCGCAGCTGGCCGCTTGGTTGCGTGTGCATGGATAACAAACAGTTCTTTTTATTCTTATAGGAAATTTTATGGCACAGGATCAAAACGCACTTGTCTGGCTGGATATGGAAATGACCGGGTTAAATCCGGACAGCGATCGAATTATTGAGTTGGCGATGGTTATTACCAACTCAAATCTGGAGGTTATTGCTGAAGCACCAACGTGGGTTGTGCATCAATCCGATGAAGTGCTTAACGGTATGGATGAATGGAACCGCAATACCCATAGCCGCTCGGGGCTGACTGAGCGGGTCAAGGCATCGATCATGAACGATGCGGATGTTGAGCAGCAGGCGCTGGAGTTTGTTCGCCGTTATGTGCCGGTGCGCACTTCGCCCATGTGCGGTAATTCAATTGGCCAGGACCGCCGCTTTATGGCGCGCTATATGCCTAAGCTGGAAGAATGGTTTCACTATCGTAATCTTGATGTGTCAACGCTTAAGGAATTATGCAAGCGCTGGAAGCCCGAGGTGGCCAAAGGCCTGAAAAAGCATGGCCGCCACGAGGCCTTGGCTGATGTGCTGGAATCAATTGATGAGCTTAAGTATTACCGGGAAAATTTTCTGAAGCTCTAAAAATTCTAGTTACGCTGATAGAGCCGTAACCGCTCGGTTTTATCGCCGGGACGCGAGGTTTCCAGCAAGAGCTTCCAGTTGGCCAGCGATTTTTCTGCCTGCGGACGGGTTTGGGTAATCAGATAGCGGCAGTTACTCGCATTGTTGCCACTGGTTGTGCGAATCCCGTTGAAATAATCCAGTGAGGCGCGCTGGGCTAATCCCAGATTGCGTCGAGCAATGCAGCCTGGGTTTTTACCAAGGCGCTGCGAAATGTCGGCGCTGGCGATACGGTAGCTTTTCCCATAGTCGATCCATGGTAGCCATAGTGCAGCAACTAGCAGCCAAATAGTTGCCCAGCCTATGCTCCAGCGCGAGGCTGCGCGCCAGGGCGAGCGCCGTAGCCCCAATGTATATGCCAGCCAGCCAATGGTGAGGAGAGCTGCCAGCACAATCACGATGAGGGGCGTATGTGCAATAAACCCCGGGGCAGGTTTTGTAAAGTTCTTGGCAATTTTTTCAGGAGTGCCGGTTAATAAAGCGATAGCACCTAGCCAGATGAGTATATTCATCAGCGAAAAAGTCACCATGCCAAACCAGTCAAATGCATTGGCCGCGCCACGCCGTAAGCGGCCAGCACCGGCAGCAGCGAGCATGGCCAATGGCACTAAAGCGGGTAACAGGCTGATTGGTCGAGGATTGCCGAGGAAAAAAATCACCAGAGCAATCACGCTAGCCATCAGCGGGAGCACCGTCTGTGGCTGCCACAGACGGCGACGTTCCAGCCACACTTGCCATAGCGCCAGGGGAAGTAATGGCCAGCTGGCCCACATCAAGAGTTTAAAGTGGGCACGCGTAAAGACAGCCTTTGGCACGAGACTGGATGTCTCGGATGTCCACCAAAGGTCAAATAGCTGGGAAGACTGCTGGTTAAGCAACCAAGGCCAGGGAATGATAAGCGCTGCGGCAACAAGGCTCGCGGCGAGCAGGGTAATAAGACTGCTGCGCTGGTGCCATGCCGGGTGAAAAAAGGTGAAGAATCTGGTAAGGACACATAAAAAGGCACCGTCAAGACCAACCGCAAGAAAGCTGATGCCAACACCTGCGCCAAAGAGTATGCCGCCACGTGGCGGTTTTTTTTGTGCTTGGATCAGGCCAAGAAGAGCTAATGAAAATCCGAAGACGCCAGCGATTGCAGGCTGTGCATCGTGTATCGGAATAAGCAGCCCCAGCGTGCCAATGGCTAACAAGGGGGCAACGAGGGCTGCGTTTGAGTCAGCCAAATGGCGAACACTGATTGACAGGGTAAAAAGAAAGCCAGCACCGAACAGTGATGTTGCCAACCTCGCCGCGTCATGCCAGGGAAATAACCACTGAAAAGCTTGGCCACAGATCGCTGCTAGCCAATAGTAAAGAGGTGGATTTGATAACCAGGGGTCACTGGCTATGTGTGGAACTAGCCAGCCTGACCAGTTATTCCCCGCTATGCTGAAAGCCGCCCCGAGGTTGATCGCATCGTCCGGCTTCCACGGGTCATGCCCTAAGACGCCTGCTAACAGCCAGATGGCGCACAAGAGGATAACCCCCCACCGGTTGATTGGCGGGGGGGATGTGGGGTCAAGTGGCGTGGCGAGAGGCGGCATACGGTCAGCTTATTTGGCGGGAAATAAAAAAGCAGCCATTTGGCTGCTTTTTTATTTTATAAACAAACCAGAAAAGCGTGCAATCAGGCAGAGGCGGCTGATTTAGCGTATTTCTGACGGAAGCGCTCGACACGGCCTGCCGTGTCGACGATTTTTTGTTTACCAGTATAAAACGGATGACAAACCGAGCAGACTTCAATGCTCAGTGCTTTACCGTTGGTTGAGCGGGTATTGAATTTGTTTCCACAACTACAGGTGACTTCAATATCAGTGTAGTTCGGGTGAATGCCTTCTTTCATTGCGTAGTCCTTTCATGCAGCTAACTGATTCGGTGCGGTCCGTGGATTTGGCGAACCGGCAAGGGCGCGTATTATCGGTTAATTCTTCTATGTTTGCAATCGGGTGCAATCAGCTTCTACGCATGGCATCAAAAAATTCACCATTATTTTTGGTCGCCTTGACCTTGTCCAGGAGAAACTCCATTGCTTCCATGTCATCCATGTTGTAGAGAAGCTTGCGCAGAACCCACATTTTTTGCAGGACATCGGGCTTCAGAAGTAACTCCTCCCTGCGAGTACCTGAGCGGTTCACGTTGATGGCTGGATAAACCCGTTTTTCGGCCATGCGCCGATCAAGATGGATTTCCATGTTACCGGTACCTTTGAACTCTTCGTAAATCACATCGTCCATGCGCGAACCGGTTTCAATCAGTGCGGTAGCGATAATGGTCAGCGATCCGCCTTCTTCGATGTTGCGCGCGGCACCAAAAAAACGCTTGGGTTTTCCAGGGTCTCCTTAGCTCCTGGCTTATCGACGCACCCCTAGCGCCTCACCCCCGCCCATGCCACCATGGGTAGTGGCAACAGCCCCACGCCGATGGTCGCCACCCGCTTCAACGTGCAGAACCTGCGGG
>JALRCC010000003.1 GCA_023257495.1 Rugosibacter sp.
GCGCAAGGTTGGCTGTTCAGCCCATAATTACCAGTCGACTGGTCAATGTGCACGCCGCAGCGGAACTCACAAGAGCCTTCCGCGACGCAGTCATTATCAGCGATGCTCATGGGGCGGCGGCAGGACGGTGCGGTAAAATGAGCCCAATTCTACTTCACCCCCGCAGCAACATCGCTGCCATACTGACGATGGCTCTGGTTGAAAAATCCGTATTAATCGAGCGCACTCCGGCGCAAATGTTTGAACTGGTCGATCGCGTCGAGGACTATCCCCAGTTCTTGCCTTGGTGCGGCGGAGCGGAAGTCATTGATCGCACGCCAACGCGTACGGCGGCGACACTGCACATCAATTATCACGGCATCAAATCGCATTTTTCGACAGACAATGTCAAAGAGGCACCATATGTAATGCACATCACGCTGACCGATGGGCCGCTCAAACACATGGATGGTCAATGGCGTTTTTTGCCGCTGGGCGAGACGGCCTGCAAAATCGAGTTTCGTTTGCACTACGAGTTTTCAAATCGATTGCTGGAAAAAGTCCTTGGCTCGGTATTCAGCCATATCACCGAGACTTTTGTTGAATCATTCGTTAAACGAGCGCAAAAAGTGTATGGATGAGAAGGCTGAGAAAAACATGACACAGCTAGCCGGAGCAGACCTGTTGAACATTGAGGTGGTCTACGCTTTGCCGGCACGGCAAGATGTCATTCGCATCCGGTTGCCGTCCGGTAGCACCGTGCAGGATGCCATTACACAATCCGGCATTTTGGCGCGCCATCCGGAAATTGACTTTGCGCAATCCAAGCTGGGTATTTTTGCCAAACTCGTCAAGCCTGACGTCCTGTTGCGTGATCGCGATCGCGTAGAGATTTATCGTCCCCTGATTGCCGACCCCAAAGAAGCCCGCAAGCAACAGGCCAGCAAAAGCCGCACCATGAGAAAAGACGGCAGCAGTGAAAGCATGACCGCTTAAGCGGTACCCGGTCAAAACATTGGTGGTCAAAACTTTGTCTTGACGTAGGCGGGGTGTGGTTCTATCGGGTAGCCTCTGTCGCGTATAATGCGATTTTGGTACTTTGGAATACCCTGTTATGCGACTCATCCAAAAGGCACTGACTTTTGACGATGTCCTCCTGGTCCCTGCCCATTCGGCGATCCTTCCTCGTGATGTCAGTCTTGCTACACGTCTTACACGTAACATTCAATTAAACATGCCGTTGGTATCCGCTGCGATGGATACCGTGACTGAAGCACGCCTCGCGATCGCTCTGGCGCAAGAAGGCGGAATTGGCATTGTGCACAAGAATCTTTCTCCCGTGCAGCAGGCAGCCGAGGTTTCCAAGGTCAAGCGGTTCGAATCCGGTGTCTTGAAAGACCCGATTACCATCCCGCCTTCCATGACTGTGCGTGAAGCCATTGCGCTGACACGCAAGAATCGCATCTCAGGGTTGCCTGTGGTTGAATCCGGTCGGGTGGTCGGAATTGTCACCAACCGCGATCTGCGGTTCGAGACGCGCATGGATGACTCTGTCGCTTCCATCATGACACCCCGTGAGCGCTTGGTCGTGGTCAAGGAGGGGGCAACCGTTGAAGAAGCCAAGGCATTGATGCACAAGCATCGCCTGGAGCGCGTGCTGGTCATTGGAGATAACTTTGAGTTGCGCGGCTTGATGACGGTGAAAGATATTCTCAAATCATCCGAACACCCGCTGGCAGCAAAAGACAGTTTGGGCCATCTACGGGTTGGCGCAGCGATTGGCGTAGGTGAAGGCACTGAAGAGCGCGCCACGCTGCTCGCTGAAGCAGGCGTGGATGTCATTGTGGTCGATACCGCGCATGGTCATTCAGAAGGTGTGCTCAAGCGCGTGGCGTGGGTCAAGAAAAACTTTCCGCAGGTGGACGTGATTGGTGGCAATGTGGCTACGGCCAGCGCGGCTAACGCGTTGGTGGATCATGGCGCGGATGGTGTCAAAGTAGGCATTGGCCCGGGTTCGATCTGCACTACGCGCATCGTGGCCGGGGTGGGTATGCCGCAGATTAGCGCCGTCGACATGGTGGCCAATGCATTGGCCAAGAGTGGCGTACCGTTGGTTGCCGATGGCGGCATTCGTTATTCAGGCGATATTGCCAAAGCGATGGCCGCTGGTGCCAATGCAGTCATGCTGGGCGGATTGTTTGCAGGGACGGAAGAAGCACCGGGTGAAACGGTCCTGTTTCAAGGCCGCTCCTATAAAGCCTATCGCGGCATGGGGAGTCTCGCGGCGATGAAGGATGGTGCGGCAGATCGTTACTTTCAAGAATCCGATGCCAATGTCGAAAAGCTTGTGCCAGAAGGCATAGAAGGCCGTGTGCCCTACAAAGGTCCGGTTGGCGCGGTGATTCATCAGCTCATGGGCGGTTTGCGCGCAGCCATGGGTTATGTGGGTTGTGGCACGATCGAAGACATGCGCACACGTGCAGAGTTTGTCGAGATTACCTCTGCCGGGATTCGCGAATCTCATGTGCATGATGTTGAAATTACCAAAGAAGCGCCTAACTATCATATCGACTGATATTTTTTAACGCATAAGGGCGGCCAAGCTTTTAGTCTTTGCCGCCTTTTTTATTTTCAGGCCCAGCCCATGTCACAGATCTCCCAGAACAAATCGCATCAGAAAATTCTCATCCTCGATTTTGGGTCGCAGGTTTCGCAACTGATTGCCCGCCGTGTGCGTGAG
>JALRCC010000080.1 GCA_023257495.1 Rugosibacter sp.
GGCGGGATCACGATGCAATAGGGCTCGGCCCCGGGCGCAGCCCCGCGACCCGCCTTGAAGGCGTCCGCCTCCTCCCAGGCCTTGTTGATGCGCGCCTCGACGGAGGCCGGCTCGAATGTCTTGTCCATCATCGCTCTGCTGGTTTCGGGCGGGCACACGCAATTGATGCGCGTCACGCGGGTAGGTGATTACGAATTACTCGGCGAATCGCTGGACGATGCCGCAGGCGAAGCTTTCGACAAGACCGCAAAGCTCTTGGGCTTGGGCTACCCTGGCGGGCCCGCCGTGGCCAAACTGGCAACCTTGGGTACGCCTGGTCGCTACAAGCTGCCACGACCGATGATTGCCAGCGGCGATTTATCTTTCAGCTTTTCGGGGCTCAAAACAGCCGTATTAACCTTGGTGCGCAGTAACACATTGAGTGACGCCGATCGTGCCGATCTGGCCGCCGAATTTCAAGAAGCGGTAGTCGATGTGATCGCTGCCAAAGCTTTGGCGGCGTGTCACCAAAACCGACTTTTTCGGCTGGTGGTCGCAGGCGGCGTTGGTGCCAATCTGCGATTACGGCAGCGGCTGGATGCATCACTCGCCACAGTGGGCGGACGCGTGTTTTATCCCGAACTGGAGTTATGCACCGATAACGGCGCGATGATTGCGTTTTGTGGTGCGCAACGCTTCTTGCAAGGGGATCGTCAAACCCAGCAACAAGGGGGCTTCACCATCCGCCCACGCTGGCCGCTGCATCAATTGTCTGCGGACTCTTCTGGCGGTTGAGAACCGCGCTTTTCACCCAGTCGGCTTTCAGTGCCCGCGCGCAGTTTCTGGATATTCAAGCGGTGTCGGTAAATCAGCACAACGGACATCACGGCCACCGCCAGCACAATCTCGATGCGTTCATGGCTCAGCATGGCAATGAAGGGCGCACTGACTGCCGCAGCTAACGCCGCCAATGAGGAGTAGCGCATCACCATTGCCACCAGCAGCCACACAGCGGCTACCCAGAGGCCCAAGCTCAATGAAAACCCCAGCAGCACGCCCAGCGCAGTGGCTACCCCCTTGCCGCCCCTAAAGCCCAACGTGACCGGAAACACATGGCCAAGAAATGCCGTCAGGCCAGTGACAGCAATCACCGTCTCACCAGCGCCGAGTTTTGCGGCAAGGTATATCGCGAGCCAACCTTTACCGGCATCGCCCAGCAGGGTCAATAATGCAGCCCACTTGTTGCCCGAGCGCAGCACGTTGGTCGCCCCTGGATTGCCCGAGCCAAAACTGCGCGGATCAGCCAGGCCAAAAATACGCGAAACAATCACGGCAAAGGGCAGTGATCCAAGAAAATAACCGAGAAGGCACGCTAAACCAATGTTCATGACAAAGTCCCTAGAATGGCGGAATTCTAAACTGGAGGCGCACAGTGGATTTAATTTTCATCGAGGAAATGCGCGTTGAAGCGCTGGTGGGTATTTTCGAGCGCGAGAAAGTCGCCCCCCAGACGCTGGAGATCAACCTCACCTTTGGCGTGCCTGACGAAGCGGCGCAAAGCGACGATATCGCACGCACCATTCGCTATGACGAGGTAATCGAGCGCATCCGCGACGAACTGGCGTCACGTCACTTCAATTTGCTAGAAACGTTGGGGGAATATGTCATCCATTTGCTGCTGGATGAATTCGGTGCGCCCTGGGTCAGAATCAGCATTGCCAAGCTGGGCATCATGAAAGGCGTGCGCCGTGTCGGTGTGCAGATCGAGCGTCACCAAAGTAGCCAGGCCAAACCTAGCCACGCGGATGGTGCTGGCGATGGAGCTGTTTGAGTCGCTCGCGCGCCACATGCGTGTAAATCTGCGTTGTCGAAATATCGGCATGACCTAACAGCAGTTGCACCACACGCAAGTCAGCGCCATGGTTAAGCAGGTGCGTGGCAAATGCATGGCGTAACACATGCGGTGAAATGCGCTGTGGTGGAATCCCTGCATGCAGCGCATATTTTTTGATGAGTACCCAGAACATCTGCCGCGTCATGCCCCCGCCTCGGGCGGTGACGAAAATGGCATCCGACACATGCCCGCCCAGCAAGTCGCCACGCGCCTCACGAATATAACGCGCCAACCAGTCGGCAGCCTCTTCGCCCAGCGGCACCAAGCGCTCTTTTGAACCTTTGCCCATCACACGCACCACGTTATCGTTCAAGCTCAGCTCGAATAGACGCAGGCCGATGAGTTCAGACACGCGTAAACCCGTGGCATACAGCAGCTCCAGCATCGCGCGGTCACGCATCCCGTGTGCCGTGTTGATATCTGGAGCCTCCAGCAGATCCGTCACCTGTTTTTCTGTCAGCGTTTTGGGGAACCGCTGAACCGTTTTGGGTTTTTCAATATTGCACAGCGGATCGGTCTGCATTCGCCCTTGATCCAGCAGCCAGCGGTAAAACCGTTTCAGGCTCGCCATCAAGCGTCGCTGACTCGCCACCTTGATGCTGCCCTCGCGGGCATGTAAATGCGCCAGGTAATCGTTCATCGTCGCTTCACTGGCGGTACTCAATGTCGCGCCGTGGGCAGCTAGCCAGATGGCGAATAATTGAAGATCGCTTTTATAACCAGCCAGCGTATTTTTTGCCAAACCATCTGCCAACCACAATGCATCGATGAATTCATCGATCAGGCCCGCATCACGATCATTCATGCCGCTCATGCTGCAATAACCAGCGTTTGACTTCCAACAGAAATCCGCCATTCTGCCGCGCAAAACCACCTAATCCCTGATTCGCTGCGATAACACGATGGCACGGCACCACCAGAGGATAGGGGTTGGCACCGCAGGCATTGCCTACCGCGCGCGGCCCACTGGCGATTGTCTTGGCCAGCGCCCCATAGCTCTGCGTAGCCCCTGATGGAATCGCCGCAATAGCGGCCCACACGCGCTGCTGAAATACCGTACCCGCAGGGGCCAGGGGCAAACCGAACACAAAAGCCGGATCAGTAAACCAGGCGTTAATCTGGCGCACCACCTCTTTGGCCAAGAGTGTCTCGGGCGCCTGCGCAGCGCAGGGCGAGAGATACTCGATGGCAGTCACCTCATCGTCATTGCAGCGAATGCCCAACGCAAACAGTGGCCCGCTTTTATTTGAGGTTGTCAGTGGTGCAGGCAAAATGGCAGCAAAGGGAACAGCGAAGGAAGAAAGCTGCTGCGTGCTTTCAGACCCTGCGATTTTTGCAAGGTGGCGTGTTGTCATGATGCTGCCGCCTGACCCAACAGCGCGGCTTTCAAGGCACGATCAGCCGGTCGCTCGCCCAGCCAGACCGTCATGAGCGCCTGATAAAAATCTTTCCCCACAATATCCTCGCCACATTTTTTGCCATTGATAGTTAAACGCAGCACTCCGTCTTTTTCATCTTTTCCATCTTTCCCTTTTCCTTTGGGCAACCAATCAAAATCCGCCTCGTCGCCCGAATGCACGGTGCCCAGCGTCACCAAAGCTGCCTTTAAAGCATCCAGCCGAGGCTGTAAAAGCGTCAGCGTCTCCGTATCATGGTTTTTCTCGATGCCTTTAACCAGGGATTGCGCCAGACGTTCAGCGGGCGAGTCCATCAACACGACCACACGCAAACGCTTGGCACCTGATATCTGATAAGCCTCAGCGGCCTCTGTTTGTTTTCTGGGCAAATACAAACCAATGGCATACGCATTAAGAAACATCACGCCACGCACGCCAGCGCCATTGAGCACCGTATCACCACCGCCGACTTTTGCCGTTTCATCAAATGTGACACCCGCCACCGTCACCGCCGCCAGGCCCGGCATAGCCAACATCAGTAGGGTTACCGCAAAAAATAGCCGGATCGCAGAAAACAGTTTTTCCAACTTTCTCATGTTGCTTACCTCATCCTCAGCCTGCTCTAAAAGTGATGCATAAGTAAATACTGCCTGAAGCAAAAGCATACATGATTGCATATCGAAGAACTCTAGGCCAACTTACGGCATGCCAACTTCCCACGCATCAGCAGACTCGTGTACAGTGCCGCGTAGACATTGAGCCAAACAGCGAACAGTGCCTTGCAAAAACCAGCGTTATCAGCCCTGCAAGGCACAGCGCTTTCATTACCCGGAGAAAAGAAATTGACTGGTATCGCTAAACTTTTTTCAAGCTTGTTTTCAATCTTGCTCACTTTTTTTGTTTTCAGTTTTTCAGCCCACACAGCAGCACAAGAAGTTGCCTTGCGCCACGCATTAGATGGCAAGGCGCAAGATGCGCTAGCAACACTGGTTTTGCGTTTCAACGACAGCATCAAAGGCCAGGGCAAGATCATCTTGCAAGACGCGCGTAACGTCGACAACAAACGCGCCCTGCCCTTGCTCGCCTTGCTGAATACTTCTGACAGCGTGAATTTTTTCAATGCGCGCACGACCTTCATGCCTTTGCATCAACTGATGCGCGACTCTGGCCAGCCGCTTAATCCCGGCATTTTCTACCCACAAATGCTGGATGCGGTCGCCGATAGCAGAGGCCAGCCACAAGCACTGCCTATGGGGATGTCGCTCCCCGTTCTGCTGATCAATCGCAAGCAAGTCCCCAGCGCGGCAAAAACCATTGATCTGGCACCGCGCACGTGGCATGACGTACAAGATCTGGCCGGCACACTTGCAGATCACGGGGTCAAATGTCCGCTGACGAGTAGTCGTTTCGCCTGGGTTCATATTGAAAACACCGCATCCCAGCATGGCGAATCGCTGGACATTCGCACCGGCCGCAGCGAAAAAGTGAAGGCCAACAGCCTCATGAATGTCAAGCATCTGGCGCTGCTGGCCAGCTGGGAAAAGAGTCGTTACTTTACCTATTTCGGGCCGGACGCTGAAGCCAACCAACACTTCCTGCGTGGCGAATGCGCCATGATTACCGGCGAATCCTCGCTGTATGCCGCCGCTCGTGCAGCCGGCATGGATGTCAGCATTGCCCCGCTGCCTTTTTACGACGACGCCTATGGCGCACAACGCGACAAGGTATTGCCTGATGGCGCGGCACTATGGGTGCTGCCCGGTCAGCCCAAGGCAGCCAATGCGCTGGCTGCACGCTTTGTCAGCTATCTGTTGCAACCCGACGTGCAAAAAGAGTGGATACGCGCCAGCGGCTCATTGCCCATGACACCGGAAGCGCTCAATGCGCTGCGTGAATCAGGCATGCCTGCGGCTCTGGCAGATGCCGCCGAGCGGCGGCTTGCCACTCCACGAGGTGACAGCACGCGCACGCGCCCTGGCGCATTGCGTGATCACTTGTATCTCGCGCTCAATGAGCAGGTTGCATTAGTCTGGAGCACGCCGCTCTCTGCCAAACAAGCGCTGGATACCGCCACGCTGCGTGCCAATTCGCCCGTTGCCAGTTCATCGGCCAAAAAAGCCTTGGCAACCAAGTCCGTCAAGCAGCGCAAATAGTTTTGTCAGAGACTTTACCGCCCGTTGCTTACCCGCGCATCATCGCGCACCGCTGTGGCGGTGCGCTAGCGCCGGAAAACACGCTGGCCGGGCTGTACATTGCGATGCGCATGGGCTGCCGTGGCGTGGAGTTTGATGTCGCGCTGACTGCCGATGGTGTGCCCATTCTGATGCATGACGAAACCTTGGAACGTACCACCAATGGCGCAGGCTGGGTCTCCAATAAAACGGCGGCAGACATCGCGCAACTTGATGCGGGAGTCAAGCATCATCAGGCATTCGCCGCATCACCAGCGCGCCCCGAAGGAAGTACCCTTGGGGTGCCGACTTTTCAAGCTGCCTTGCAAACCTGCGCCGAGCTTGGCCTGTGGGCAAACGTGGAAATCAAGCCCACACCGGGCACCGAGGTCGAAACAGGGCGCATCGTTGCTACCCTGGCTGCAACCCATTGTGCAAACAATCCGGCAGCCACCCTCTTGCTATCGTCATTTTCCACACTGGCACTGCAACAGGCGCAACGCCTGGCCCCGACCATACCGCGTGCGTTGCTGACCAAGACCATTCCTGCTGACTGGCGGGAACAACTCGCTGCCTGCGGCGCATCAGCCTTGCATACGGCGGCAGCAGGCATTGGTGCAGAGAGTATCGTGCCACTTTGTAACAACGGCATTGCGCTGGCCTGTTACACCGTGAATGATCGCGCCACAGCAGCCGCCCTGTTCAAGGCAAACGTTAGCGCAATATTTACCGACCGCATTGATCTTTGGCTGCCGGAAGAAATGTAAATCCAGCTCACACTTGCTTACATTTCTGTTGTTACCTTCCGGGTATTGCTGCGTTAATCTGCACATGGGCCTACCCCATGCATGCAACTTATCTCACTCACTATCTCACTCACACAAGGAGCAAAAAATGACACGAACCTCATCACTATCTCACGCCATCTTCGCCGCACTGGCTCTCTCTGTTACCCTACCCGCACTCGCGCAAACCAATACGCCCAACATTGATCAGCGGCAGCAAAATCAGCAGCAGCGCATTGATCAAGGAGCCCAATCCGGAGCGCTCACCACTCGGGAAGCCAATCGCCTTGACAAGGGACAAGAGCATGTTCAGAACATGGAAGACAAAGCCAAGAGCGATGGCACTGTGACAGCGCAGGAACGCAAGCGCTTGCAGCAAGCCGAGAACGTGCAAAGTCGGCATATCTATCGCCAGAAACACGATCGGCAGCATGACTTCAATCACGATGGCATGAATGACCGTGCGCAGCGTCGGCAACATCGCCGTTAATTTCATTCCGCCATTATCAAAAGCCCACCATGCGGTGGGCTTTTTTTTGCCGTGCTCGCGTAAAATCAATCCTTTGCATCACTGTGCCTCTCATCTCTATCGCCATGACCTCTGCCGAAATCCGCCAGCAATTTCTCGATTTTTTTGCCTCCAAAGGACATCAAATCGTCGCCTCCAGCTCGCTAGTGCCGCATGAAGACCCAACGCTGCTATTCACCAACGCGGGCATGAACCAGTTCAAGGACGTCTTTCTCGGGTTTGACAAAC
>JALRCC010000239.1 GCA_023257495.1 Rugosibacter sp.
CAATCCGCAACAAATTCAGCAGGATAGAGAACGGCAATTTGGAAAAGGCGGTGGAGGAACCTTAAAATCAGATCCAAAAATCAAAAAACCGGAACCAATCACCTTGCCTGATATCGATAGCCCTAATATTGACACGCCAGATGTAAATGTACCTGATGTAGATCCACCAACAATTTCGGCAGAATTTTGGAAAATGTTGCTGGTTCTACTTTTGATTGCTGGATTAATCTTCGGTTTGTACTGGTATTTAAAAAATCGTCAACCGTCCGACAAAACCATTCAGCAAAATGTTGAAAATGATTGGAATCCAACTGTAATCTCGAAAACAGATTTAGAGCTCAAACTGGATACGGCTCTGTCAAGAGAAGATTACCGCGAATGTGTACTCGACCGTCGTTGCACATGCGGTGCAGCGTGGGGTGAAATTGATCCCTGGCGTAAAAAATATCATTGCCGTGGCCAGTGGCAAAGGTGGGGTGGGCAAATCAACCACTGCCGTAAATCTGGCGCTGGCACTGATGAAAGAAGGTGCGACGGTAGGTATTCTGGATGCCGATATTTATGGGCCATCGTTACCGCAAATGCTGGGCATTCATGGCCAACCTGAAGCTGTGGAAGGCAAGGGTATCTTGCCCATGGTGACGCATGGCATACAGGCTATGTCGATTGGTTTGCTGATTGACCCTGAGCAGCCCATGGTATGGCGTGGCCCGATGGTGACTCAAGCACTGATGCAGTTGCTCAATGAAACGCGTTGGCAGGATGTCGATTACCTGGTTGTTGATATGCCCCCCGGCACGGGTGATATTCAACTGACTCTGGCACAGCAAGTACCGGTCACGGGAGCGGTTATTGTGACGACACCGCAGGATATTGCGTTGCTGGATGCGCGCAAAGGGCTTAAAATGTTCCAGAAGGTTGGCGTGCCAATCTTGGGTATTGTGGAAAATATGAGTATCCACATTTGTTCGCAGTGCGGTCATGCAGAGTCGATTTTTGGCAGTGGTGGTGGCGACCGCATGGCAAAAGATTATGATATTGAACTACTCGGCGCGTTGCCACTGGATATCGCGATTCGCGAACAGACGGATTCTGGCAAGCCGACAGTTGTTGCCGAACCTGATGGGCGTATTGCCGAAATTTACGCCGCCATCGCTCGGCGGATTGCGATAAAAATGGCTGAACAAGCGCAAGATCAGACGAGTAAATTTCCGAAAATCGTCATCCAGAACACATAAAAAGTCGGGAAAGTTGGCGCTGGTGATATGGCATGGTCCAGCTAAATGGATGTCATATCCGTGCAAAGCGCTCAGAGAAAGAAGTGCAGGAGATCTTATGACCGTATGTAATTTATTTCAGGCGAAAATATTCCATGAGTGAACAACCCATCACGGAACAACCCGTGGAACTAGCTGAACACACTGTTGAAAACTCCGCTGAACCGGTAGTTCAAGTTCCGCTTCAAAGTCCGGTTAAACGGGTCGTCAGAAAGCCAGCTGAAAAGAAGCTTTCCCCCGTAAGCGATACTGTGCCTGAGGTCTCTGGCAAGGGAGCAGATGAGGCTACGACTGGGGTTGCTACGATTGAATCCAGCATGGACGTTGCGATTGAAAAACTGGCCGGTGCTCCCATGCCGGAGACCAATGGTGCTGAGGCGGCGTTTTTGGCCCCGGAAATTTTTACATCAGAGCCAGTGGCTTTATCAATGGAGTCTGCAATGGAGCCTGCAGTGGAGCCCGTTGTCGCACGCACCATTCAGTCAGCAGAATTCAAGCCCGTTCAACCGCCTGGGCCTGATCCACGTCGCCGGTTGCGCGAACTGCTGGCGATTCCCGATCGTGATCGTACCGATGCGTTGTGGGACGAATTGATTGAGCTGGAGATCCAGCTGGCACCCGGCAATCGAGTGCAGTCGCCCAATATCGATGTCAATACAGGACGTCACCAAAAGCCCAACCGTTTTGCAGATCAGACGCGGCGCACGGCCTCATCACCTAATCATTCAGGGCGTCATCATCGACCCCATGCCGCCCATGGCTCAGTGCCCAATGCCGGTTCTGGTGGCCCCGGCGTAGCGGCACCCCATGGGACCGGTGGTGCGGATACGCCACGGCCTGCCAAGCGGTTTTTCAAAAAGAACCGCCGTGGGCCACGTCCACCCGATAAGACGTAAGGGTGTAAGCGCGATTTCGCTAGAGCAATAACAGGTGCGCTTTTCAGAGCGGGTTTTGCATAATGCTTTGGCGTGTGGTGGCACGCAAACAGGTCCAGATCTTGACTGGGTTTTTGTAGTTACTGGTTAATTGTCATCAGCATATTCGCCCACCACTTGTACGACAGCGCTTGTCAGCGTGCGCAGATCCTGCGCGGAAATGATAAAGGGTGGCATGAGATAAACCACATTACCAAAGGGCCGCACCCACACCCCCAGTTCTGCAAATCGTGTGCGATAAGCGGCGAGGTTGATCTCACCCCGTATTTCAATCGCGCCTATGGCACCTTTGACGCGCACCTCATTGACCTTCGCAAATTGCCGACACGGCGCAAGTTCATTTTTTAGTTGCTGCTCTATGGCAGCCACCTGCGCCAGACGTGGCTCCTGCGCGAACAAGTCGAGCGAGGCATGCGCTGCGGCACACGCCAGCGGGTTCGCCATGAATGTCGGACCATGCATTAAAGCAGCCGCAGGATCGTCGCTGAGAAATGCGTCGAACACATGACGCCGTGCCACGGTAGCGGCCAATGCGAGCGTGCCGCCGGTGAGCGCCTTGGACAGGCAGATGATGTCTGGCGTGACATTCGCTTCTTCGCAGGCGAAAAGATGTCCTGTGCGCCCAAACCCAGTCATGATTTCGTCCGCAATCAATAGCACATGATGCCGTGCGCAGCTTGCGGCTACTCTGGCTAACGTTGAGGCATCATGCATTTGCATGCCGCCTGCACCTTGTACCAGGGGTTCGATAATCACGGCGGCCACTTCATGCGCATGCAGTGCGAGACATTGCTCGAAAGCGGCGTGGCTGGTCTCGGTCGTGGGCAATTCAGCCATGAGCTCTTTGGGCATGGCCCCGGCAAACCGTGCATGCATGCCTTCTTCAGGGTCGCAAATTGCCATCGTGGCAAACGTGTCGCCGTGGTAGCTGTGGCGAAAGTGAATGATGCGCTGACGCTCGGGTTGGCCATTGTTGATCCAGTACTGACGCGCCATTTTGAGCGCCACTTCGACTGCGACCGAGCCGGAATCGGTAAAGAAGACGCGCTCCAGATCGCCTGGCAATAGCGCGGCCAAGCGTGAGGCAAGCGATAAGGCGGGCTCATGTACCAAGCCACCAAACATGACGTGCGGCATGACATCAAGCTGGTGGTTTACCGCTGCGCGAATATGCGGGTGATTGTAGCCATGGCAAGCCGTCCACCAGGATGATGTGCCATCAATCAGCTCACGCCCATCTGCCAGACGAATACGCACACCGTGGGTGGCTACGGCGAGTTGTGGAGGGGGCGCGGTGGCCATCTGGGTGTAGGGCAACCAAATGCAATCAAGCGCGGCAACGGGGTTTTTGGTGGACATGCTGGTAATCAATAAAAATCTATCGCCGCGTTAGTGTATCAGCGGGTGTCGATGTGCTGTGCTCAGTACAGGGCTGACGGACACAAAAAAGCAGGGGTTGCGTAAGGGTTGCGTGCCTGTGGTGCCTGGGTTGTGACAGATGAGTTGTGATAGATTCGCATCATCAGTAGAGTGGATATTGCGCTGGTTATTTTTAAACGCACCAACGCAGCTAATGTAAGCAATTGATCAACGAAAAAAGCCAGCGCATGATGCACGCTCTGCATCTGCAAGTCTTGAACACACACTTGGGGATGCACACTTGAGTCGGGTTGAAAAACTGAATAAAGGGGCTTGGCTTATTTCACTACCCCAGGTTTTATGGTGTGGCTTGTTGGCTGTTGGTCTGATCTATTTTCCCTGCGTCAAAGCAGAGCCTTCGGCTTTGACTGTGACTGGTGGCGTGTTTGACTACAGCGTGCAGACGGGCGACTCCCTGATCAAGATAGGTGCGCGCTTTGGCGTTGCCGCAGAAGTATTGGCGCGTGAAAACAGCTTGAAGGTCAATGTTCGTTTAGCGCCCGGGCAAGGCATAGCAGTTGATAACCGGCATATTGTGCCTGCGGTACTAGAGAACGGCTTGCTCATCAATTTGCCGCAGCGCATGCTGTATTTTTTTCGCGATGCTCAGCTGGTTGTTGCTTATCCTGTCGGTCTGGGGAGACCAACCTGGCAGACGCCCCAAGGTGAGTTTAGCGTCATCAACAAGTCGGATCACAAAACCTGGATCGTGCCGCGATCCATACAGGAAGAGATGCGGCGCACAGGAAAAGAAGTTAAAACGAGCGTGCCCCCGGGGCCGGATAATCCTTTGGGTAAATACTGGCTGGGGCTGAGTCTTGATTCCGTCGGAATTCACGGCACCATCGCACCGGCGAGCATCTATCTTTTTCAAAGCCATGGTTGTATTCGGCTGCATCCAGAGGATATCGAAGCGCTTTTTACGCAAGTACCCCGGGGGGCCACGGGGCGCATTATTTACAACCCGTTGCTCATGACAGAATCCGCCGGGCGTATTTTTCTTGAGGTACAGCGAGATAGTTATAATCGCGGTGGAGTTTCAAAGGTTGCATTAGAGCAGTTGGCCCGCGAAAAATTGTTGTCGGCGCGTATCGACTGGGCGCTTGCCGAAAAAGTATTAGAGTTGAAAGACGGTATTGCCCGTGATATCACTGCGATACCGTCTGCCAACTGATATTGAGGAGGGCGGAAAATGAGTCAGCGAGTCTGTACAAAACGGCGTGGATGGCTTAAAGCCAGCGCAATAGGCACTGCATTTGCGCTCACAGGATTACGCAGCTGGCAAGCCTTGGCCGCTGTTGATCACAAATCAAATGGCGTGCGTGAGCTGAGTTTCTACAACCAGCACACCGGAGAAAATCTCAAGACCAGCTATTGGGCCGAGGGCAATTACTTACCCGATGCACTAGCCGATATCAACCATATCTTGCGCGACTATCGAACCGATGACGTGCTACCGATGGATTTGCCCTTGCTTGATCTGCTGCATAACCTGCAGGGTGTGCTGGCCACACCAAAGCCGTTTCAGATTATTTCAGGTTACCGCTCACCCAAAACCAATGCCATGCTGGCCGCACACTCAGGCGGTGTCGCTAAAACTAGTTTGCACATGCAGGGCCGGGCCATCGATATTCATGTGGAGGGCATTCCGCTGGATCAGCTACGCCGTGCCGCGATCGAGTTACAAGTGGGGGGCGTTGGTTATTACCCTGCGTCAAACTTTGTGCATGTGGATACGGGCCGTGTGAGAACTTGGTAGTACGTTAGCTTCCCTGCCTTCGGGCGACGTACCGAATCCGGCCCGACAGGTTTGCCTGTCGGGCCTTTTATTTTTTGGTGTGCGCAATGCTCGGTAGTGCGTCTGATACGATGCCACAGTCTTTTTCAGGAATTGCTTTTTATGCGCACCGATATTCCCCAAACGATTTACCTCAAGGATTACACGCCGCCTGCCTGGTGGATTGACACAGTCGATTTGCACGTGGCGATACATGACGGTTATGCCGAGGTGCGCGCCCGGCTGGATTGTCGGCGCAATCCGCAGGTGGTGCCAGGTGCGCTGGTGCTGGACGGCGAGGCGCTGGATTTGCAAAAAGTCGGCGTTGGTGACACGGCGCTGGACGCTTCGCGCTACACGCTGACGGATAACACGCTGACCATTCATGCGCCGCTGCCGGATGAGTTTGTGTTGGAAACCGTGGTGCGCATCCAGCCGGACAAGAATACGCAGCTCTCGGGGCTGTACCGCTCGCGCGATGGCTATTTCACGCAATGCGAGGCCGAGGGTTTCCGGCGCATCACGTTTTTTCCCGATCGGCCGGATGTGATGGCGCGCTACACCTGCACCATCGAGGCTGACCGCGAGCGCTTTCCGCATCTGCTGTCCAACGGCAATCGGGTGGCCGAGGGGACTGTTGAAGGCGAGGCGGGCGCTGGCCGCCACTGGGCGCGGTGGGAAGATCCATTTGCCAAGCCGTGTTACCTGTTCGCGCTGGTGGCGGCCAGGCTGGAAGTGCTGGAAGAGGTTTATGTGACCCGCTCCGGCCGCCAGGTGCGCTGCGCGGTGTACGTTGAGCCGGGCAAGCTGGACCAGTGCGCCCATGCGCTGGCCGCCTTGCAGAAGGCGATGCGTTGGGATGAGGAACGCTTCGGGCTGGAGATG
>JALRCC010000249.1 GCA_023257495.1 Rugosibacter sp.
GGAACGCGGCAGGTGCCCGTTGTCACGAATTGGCCTGGTTCACAGGCGATACCCAGCCGCGACAATTCATTTACCAGCCAGGTCAATGCAACGCGCGGATCTCCCAGCACATTGCGACCAAAACCAGAATCAATCAGGTCATCGTTCTGCTTGATCCGGACAGCGCCATCGATATAGTCGAAATCGCGCCAATCACGCTGCCCCTGACCGAGTATAAACAGATTAGCGCAGGCTAAATCAGCGATGAGCTGAGGCGCACCCGCAGTCACGAAATCCTCGAATCGCGAATCAGGTATCTCTATCGAGGGATGCATGGTGCTCACCGCGTCCAGAACTTCCGATGTCGTATAGTCTTCGGCGCGGGGCGCGAGCCGCTGCCCGAAGCTGAATGCAAACTCGATCTCGGCCACACGCATCAGATTACCCGCCAGAGATATCTTCGCGCCATCTGCAAGAACACGATCGGCAAACAGACGACCCGCCAGCGGCCCGTCCACACCAATGTGCTTTTGACCCTCAATACTGGTCGCCGCAATCTTCCATCCGACCACTGGAACGCCATGCCGCTCAGCGAAGGCCTGCTGCGCCTGATAGCCTTCGATTCGAGCGCGGGGTCGAATCGCCTCGGGCAGATTCAAACACCGGGTTTTGTGCTGCCAAAGAGGGTAAAGATGGTCGGCTGCTTCTGCGTAGTTGGTTGTCATGATGTCGAGACTCGTTCTTTTCCGGCACCGCCGGTCTATTTTTTAATGATATTTTTGTTAAGGTTGATACACGGAGATGCTTGATGAATCCGCATTCTATGGCAAGCCGGTATGGTGGTGCGTGTTTGCCTGCTCGCGCTCGGTCGCAGCACTTCCGTAGTAAGCTGATCCAAAACAAATGCTCACACAATGGGGGAAACCATGAACCAGCCCGATCCTTTTATTCGACTGCACGCGAAAGATGATGTAGTGATCGCCCGCCAGCAATTGTTCGGGGGAACTTCAATAGAAGGCGTCAGCGTGCGCGGCCTCATCCCCGGAGGGCACAAGGTCGCGATCCGGGACTTGAAAACCGGTGATCCTATACGTCGCTATAACCAGATTATCGGATTCGTCACTCAATCGATTCAAGCCGGCGAACATGTGCATGTTCATAACTGCTCTGTCGGTGACGAAAAGGGTGGCTTCCAGCGCGATTATGCATTCAGCAGCGAGGTACTGGCGGCGCCTGAAAAAAAGCAAGCCACTTTCATGGGCTACCGCCGAAGTAACAATCAGGTAGCAACCCGTAATTACATCGGCATACTCTCGAGCGTGAATTGTTCGGCAACGGTGGCGCGTGGCATTGCCGATTTTTTTTCACGTCGCAATAACCCGAATGCCTTGCAGGAGTTTCCACATATTGACGGCGTGATAGCACTCACGCACGGCACCGGCTGTGGCATGGATCACAGCGGACTCGGCATGCAGTTACTGCGCCGAACGCTCAGCGGCTATGCAAGGCATGCAAATTTTGC